>JACQRA010000129.1 GCA_016206725.1 Candidatus Omnitrophota bacterium | reverse complement strand
TTGGTGGACTTCACCTCAAAGACACCCTGCGCCATGTCCATGATGGTCACATCGAGTGTGCCGCCACCCAAGTCGAACACGAGGATTTTCTGCTCTTTCCCCGTCTTATCGAGGCCGTATGCCAGACACGCGGCCGTGGGCTCATTGATAATGCGCAAGACCTTTAAGCCGGCAATTTCACCGGCGTCTTTGGTCGCCTGGCGTTGGTTGTCGTTGAAATACGCCGGCACGGTGATCACGGCCTCCTCAACCTTGTCACCGAGATGCGCCTCGGCATCCCGTTTCACTTTTTGGAGAATGAACGCGGAGATTTGCTGCGGCGTGTACTCCTTGCCGTGGATGCGATAGACATGGTCGGTGCCCATCTTGCGCTTCGCGGCCAACACCGTGCCTTCCGGATTGGTCGCGGCCTGGCGCCTCGCGGGCTCGCCGACAAGCAGTTGTCCATCTTTCGTGAAGGCGACGTACGAGGGAAACGCTTTGCCGCCGACACTCGTCCCCTCCGCCGAAGGCACAATCGCCGGCCGGCCGTGTTCCATCACGGCGCACGCCGAGTTCGACGTCCCAAGATCAATCCCAATCACTTTCGCCATCTCAAACCTCCTTGCCTTCTTTGGTTGGTGTTTCCTTTTTCTGTGGACTGGTTGCCTTGGCAACCCTGACCATGGCGGGACGGATCACTTTCCCGTGCATGGTGTATCCGATGCGGACTTCTTCGACGATCGTTCCATCCGCCTGGCCGTCCTGGGCGTCCACTTGCGCAATCGCCTCGTGGAGATGCGGATCGAACCGCTCCCCCACCGTGGCGATCCGTTTGACACCTTCCTTCTCCAACAATCCCAACAATTGCCGGTAGATCAGATGCACGCCCTTAATGACCGCTTGAGGGTCCGATTGCTGATCCACGGCGACGAGCGCCTGGTCGAGGCTTTCGATGATCGGCAGCAGCTCCCGCAGGACCGCTTCGGCAGCGTACCGGCTGAACTCGTCCCTTTCGCGATGGAGCCGCTTCTTGGTATTCTCGAACTCAGCCACGGCGCGTAGGTACTGATCGTTCGCGTCCTTAGCCTCTTGCTTCAAGCGCTCGATCTCATTCGGCGCCTCGGCACCGGAGGCGTCGCCTTCGTCGCCCCGCCGTCGGCGGTCATGCACCACGTGCGCGCTCTTGTCATGCCCCTCGTTCGAGGCCGGATGGCTGCCCATGATTACTCCACGCCCCAGCGCGCCAGCAGGTCGGTCACACAGCAGCCCATCCCTTCGACCAACGCCTTGAGATTGCGGTAATCCATCCGCTTCGGGCCCAACACGCCCACCCCGCCGGCCACGGCGCCTGCGATGGCAAACGGCGCGGTCACGTAACTGCAGTCATCGAAACCCGGCCATGGCACTTCGCCTCCGATGCGCACCCGCAACTGTTCAGAGGTGATGTCCTGCCGAAGCGAGCGCAGCAAGTCCTCTTGCGACTCCAGATGCTTGAGTAGCTCGTGCGCCTTGCGCGGGTTGCGGCTGAACTCCGGCTGCGAGATGACGTAGCTCGTCCCTTCCAAGAAGAGACGCTCGTTCGGCTCGATGGCCAGCGCGTGCTGGAGGATGGTGAGCGAGCGTTTGATCAGATGGTAGAACGAATCGGTCTCGGCCAACAGCCGCCGCTCCAGCGAGCCGAGCAGATCGTTGAACGGCAGTCCCACCAGCTCCGTATTAATGAAGCGCGCCAGCGACATCGCCTCATCGCGCGTCATCGGCTCGACGATCTCGACCACGTGCGAGGCCACGATCTCATCGTTGGCGACCAGGACGCAGAGCACCTTCCGAACGCTCAACGGCACCAGCTCGATCTGCCGCACGGTGCTGTGCTTAATGGTGGGCATCACCACAAACGCCGCCTGTTGGGCCAATGACGCCATCGCTTGGCTGACGCGCTCCAGGGCCTGCTCGACGTCCGGCTCCTCCGGTTCGATCAACGCTTGGAGCCGGTGGATGTCCTCCGGCGCAAGATGGGGGGTTTCCATGATGGAATCCACATAGAGTCGATAGCCTCGGTCCGTGGGGACACGACCCGCCGAGGTGTGCGGTTGCTCCAATAAGCCATCCCGCTCCAACTCCCCCATCACATGGCGAATGGTGGCGGAACTGAGATTCTGGCGCAGCTTGCGACTGATCAGCTCAGAACCCACCGGGTTGGCGCTGCTAATGTACGACTCCACGATAATTTCGAGGATGTCGTTTCTTCTTTTGTCTAAATCAGTTACGTTCATGCGTTTTTCATCAAGTTAGCACTCTCAATTGTCGAGTGCTAATCACAAGTTTATAACGAGGCTGCCTCGAGTGTCAAGAGGAAAGATGATGGCTGATGGTCTTGAGCAGCGCCTCAAGCCCATCGCCCCGTCGAGCCGAGATCACGACGGGCTCCGGCACGTGCCGCTGGAGCGCCGCCGCCTGATCCAGCGTTGTCAGTTGGTCGCACTTGTTGAGCGCCGTCACGATGGGCTTCGCATCAAGCTGCAACGTGCGCAAGACCTCCGCAACCGCCTGAGCTTGTTCCAGGGCAAGCGGGTTGCTGGCATCAAGGACGTGCAGCAGGAGATCCGCATCCCTGGCTTCTTCCAGCGTGGCTTGAAACGCTTCGATCAGATGATGCGGCAAGCGATGAAGAAATCCCACCGTATCCGTCAACACCATAAAACGGCCGTCTGGAAGCCGCAGGCGCCTCGCTAACGGATCCAAGGTGGTGAAGAGCCGATTCTCGACGCGCCCGCCGGCACCGGTCAGGCGATTGAGCAAGGTGCTCTTGCCCGCATTCGTGTAGCCGACCAATGCCACCACCGGCACGCCGGCGTCTTTTCGATGCTGGCGGACGGACTCGCGCCGTCGATCCAACTTCTTCAACGCGTCATTCAACCTCGTGATGTGTTGGCGGATGCGCCGGCGATCAATCTCAAGTTTTTGCTCGCCGGGGCCTCGCGTGCCGATCCCGCCTCCGAGCCGCGACAACAGCACGCCCTTCCCAACGAGCCGAGGCAGGAGATACCGCAACTGTGCCAACTCAACTTGGAGCTTCCCTTCCTCCGATTTGGCGCGTTGGGCAAAGATGTCGAGGATGAGTTGGGTGCGGTCGATCGTTTTGACCCCGACAATCTCTTCCACGTTGCGTTGCTGAGCGGGCGAGAGTTCCTCGTTGAAGATCACGACGTGGGCCTTCGTGTCATGGGCCTGCTGATGGATCTCTTCCAACTTGCCGGAGCCGATCAACGTGCCGGAGATCGGATCATGCCGCCTGACTTGCATGCACTCGATGACCTCACACCCCGCGGAATGAGCCAGCTCCTCCAGCTCCCTGGCTTCATCGGCGAGCGGCCAGAGGCGCGAGCGATCAAATTCAATCACAATGAGGAGTGCGCGTTCCATGTCAATTGGGGACACAAACCTTTTCCAAGAAATCGAGCAATTTGTTTGTGTCCCCGATCTTTCCGAGGCTGATCCACTGAATCTTCGGCATCGCACGGAACCAGGTCAGTTGCCGTCGGGCGTAGCGCCTCACCTGCTGCTGCCAGACGCGAATCGTCTCTTCCCGTGAGGCCGTGCCCTTGAGATAGGCTTCGAGAAACCGCAAGCCGTGGACTTTCTGCGCGGTCAGGCTGAGCGGTACCTTCCGCAATCGGCGTACCTCCTCCAGCACCGCCTCATCCTCGATCATGCGCTCCACACGCCGGTTGATCCGGTCGTACAGTTCCTCCCGCGGGCTCGTCAGGCCGATCACAGTGATGGGCGTCGCCTCTCCGGCCTGATCCCACGTACCGGATGGAGCGCTGCGCCAAAAATTCGAAAGCGGGCGTCCCGTCACCTCGTAGACCTCAAGAGCCCGCACCACCCGCCTCGCATCATGGGGATGGATTTTTGAGGCAGCCAACGGATCGATCGTTTGAAGCCGTCGGTGATGCGTCTCACTGCCCTCAGCCTTCACCGCTTCCCACAGCGTGGCGCGTAGACGCTCATCGGCCGCCGGCGCCTCGCACAATCCGTTCGTCAGCGCCTTCAGGTACAAGCCGGTTCCCCCGACGATGAGCGAGGTTTTTCCCTGTCTCTGAACGGCTTCAATCTCCGACAGGGCCAGTTGTCGATACCGACCGACGCTGAAGGATTCGGTTGGGTCAATGCAATCAATCAGGTGGTGCGGCACGGTCTCGCGCTGCTCAGGGGTAGGCTGTGTGGTCAAGCGGCTCATCCCGCGATAGACCTGCATCGAGTCGCAGCCGATGATCTCCGCGTCCAGCCGCTTCGCCAGCTCGATGGAGATGTCGGTCTTCCCTACCGCCGTCGGTCCAATTAGGGCGATGAGATCGCGCATGGGACGGTGAGTGCTCCAAATAATGTATGTGGTGTCGCCCGCGTAATGGTCACGTCCACGATCTGTCCGATGAACTCCGATGACTCTTCAATGATGACACCGTGGTTGCCGCGCGTCCGGCCGAACAGTTGGCCGGGGTGTTTCCCCAGCGCCTCAATCAACACCTCAAGCGTTCGGTCCTCGAGCTGCCGGTGCCGCGCAAGCGATATCTCATCCTTCAGCGCCAGCAGCCGCTGATTGCGCGCCTCCTTGACTTCCGTCGGCACGTCATCCTCGCGCGCCGCCGCGTCGGTCCCCGGCCGCGGAGAATACTTGAAGACGTACACGTTCTCGTACTCCACCTCGCGCAACAGCGACACCGTCTGCTCGAAGTCGTCCTCCGTCTCGCCTGGGAATCCCACGATGATATCGGTTGAGAGCGTAATCTCCGGCACGAGCCGCCGCAGCAGGGCGATCTTCTCCAGATACGCCTCGCGCGTGTAGCCGCGCCGCATCGCGCGCAGCATCCGTGTCGAGCCGGACTGCACCGGCAGGTGCAGCGATTCGCACACCGACTCGCAATCCCTCATCGCCTCAAACAGCCTCTCTGTCGCATCAAACGGATGACTGGTTGTAAACCGCAGGCGGGGGCGGTTGGTGCGGCGATCAATGAGTCGGAGCAATTGTGGGAAATCAAGAAGGCTTTCGGGATGCTCTTCTAATAATCGCAATCGTCCCAGCGGCCCCTTGAACCCTGAGC
>JACQRA010000128.1 GCA_016206725.1 Candidatus Omnitrophota bacterium | reverse complement strand
GTGCAGAAGATGGTGGAAGAGGTTGGCAAGATCGATCCTAAGTTCATGGCCATAGCGGATGATCCCATGCCCTTGGAAGAGACGCTGGAGTATCAGGCGTTCCAAAGTCTGCACGCCGGCTCGGCCAACGGGACGGGCCGACGCTTTATCGATGAGTTCGACCGCGAGCTTGGGCCGAAGACCTCCAAGTTGGTTGATTACAAGGTCAACGCCCAAGCCACCATGGCGCAGGCGGTCCGATCGGTCCTCGGGTTGCCTAAGGGACAGCTCTCGGATGAGCAGGCCATTGACCTGGTCCTCAATCCGGCGCGCAATCCCTACCTCTCCGACACGCTCACCCTCACGACGATCAGCAAGCTCTCGCGGGCGATGGTGCACCCACACTTTACGTTCAAGAAGAAGCTGTCGCACACTGCGGATTCGCAGGACCAACGCCACCGTATGGTGCCGGCCTCGCGGCCGATCCTCGCCACGCACTTCGTCGAGGGTCGACCCGACTACGTGGTGCCGGCCCTGATCAAGGCGACACCATCGGCGAACGAGTTCTACGGCGAGGTGATGACGGAGACGTGGAGGGCGATCGGTCAATTGTTGGACCTGGGAGTCAGTCACGAATTCGCGTTGTACCTCTTGCCCAACGCCTTTCCGATTCGGTTTGAGGAATCAGGGGATTTACTGCACTTCCACCACAAGTGGGTGCAGCGATTATGCTACACCGCGCAGGAGGAGATTTGGAATAGCTGCCGAGAAGAGGTGTTGCAGGTGACCGAGCGGTTTCCGGACATCGGCCGCTCCATCCAAGCGCCCTGCTGGCCGAGGTCCCAAGCCGGCATCACCCCGTATTGTCCTGAAGGCGACCGCTTCTGCGGTGTCGCCGTCTGGAAATTCCCAGTAGCCGAGTACACACGACTTATCTAGTCCATGACCACGAAATACGAGATACGAGATACGAAATACGAAACCGTTCCTTCGCGAGAAGCAACGGCTCGTCAGATCGTGGGATTTTCATTCTATCGGCTGGATCCGGCATGGCGGAGACTGCCGGCCTCGATCAAACGCAAGCAGGGCGGTGAATTGGAGGGCGTTATCACGCGTTCTTCCAAGCAACTGATGGTTCTGACCTATTCGCTCGTCGGCTTGAAGCCCGACGTGGACTTCCTCATCTGGCGCGTGGGGACGACGGTTGAGCACGTGCAGGCGATGTCGGCGGCCGTGCGGCAGACCGCCATGGCCGGCTATCTCTCCATGCCGTATGCGTATCTCTCGATGACCAAGCGTTCCACCTACGTGGATAAGCTTGATCCGGATCATGCCGACAAGCGGCGGTTCATCGCGCCGTTTCACAGCAAGTACCTCTTCATCTATCCGTTCGTCAAAACCCCGGAGTGGTACCAACTGCCCCTTGACCGGCGCCAGGCCATGATGGATGAGCATATCGTCTTGGGCAACACGTATCCCTCGGTGAAGATTCACACCACGTACAGCTTCGGGTTGGACGACCAGGAATTCGTGTTGGCGTTTGAGACGGACAGCCCGCAAGATTTCTTGGACCTCGTGATGGCCATGCGCGAGAGCAAGGCGCGCCCCTACACCCTGCGGGATACGCCGATCTTCACTTGTGTCGCCAAGCCCTTCCGCGAGATTCTGAAGGATATCGGAGGATAAGGAACAAGAAGGCCTGAGAGGGCCGGAGAAGACTTGAGAAGGCAACGATGGGTGACATCACGACAAGCGACGTGACATACCAGGGCGAAGGGGTGAGGTTGGCTGGATTTCTCGCCAGACCACGTGATGAGAAGCCCCGTCCCGCCGTCGTGGTGATCCACGAATGGTGGGGGCTGAACGACCATATCAAGGATATCGCCCAGCGGTTTGCGCGTGAGGGCTATGTGGCGCTGGCACCGGACTTGTACTCCCGCGTTGGACATAAAGTCACCAAAGATCCAGACGAAGCAGGGAAGTTGATGGAAAGCCTCCAATCCCAGCACGCGCTCAAGGACCTCAACGCGACGACCACGTATCTGAAGACCTTGCCGTTCGTTGATGCGTGGAAGATCGGCGCGGTGGGATTCTGCATGGGCGGGACCTTTGCCCTGATGGTCGCCGCGCACAACTCAGACATCAAAGCCTCCGTGCCGTTTTACGGGCAGATTCCCCCCACAGACAGTTTGAAGTATCTGGTGGCACCCATCCTCTACATTCACGGCGGGCAGGACACCTGGATTCTGAGGCGGGAAGCGGAGCGGCTGGCCCAAGGGTTAAAGCAGTTTGGTCGTCCCGGGGAAGTGAAGATTTACCCGGAGTGCCCTCACGCGTTCTTCAACGACACCCGTCCTGAGGTGTACCGTCCGAACGAAGCGCAGGATGCCTGGCAGCGGACCTTACTATTTCTGAAGCAACACCTTTACTAAAGATCGAGCTATCGAGCTATCGAGCGATGGAAGGGACATATGGATCAACAAGCTAAGAAGATAGCCTTGAGGAAAATTCCCCACGGGGTGTATGTCATCGGGGTGGTCCAGGACGGCCGACTTAACGCGTTTACCGGCACGTGGCTGACGCAGGTGTCATTCGCCCCGCCGCTCGTCGCGATGGGGATTCGGAAAGACAGTCACTCCCTCTCCATGATCCGTCAGGCCAAGGTCTTTTCGGTGAACATCCTGGGGAAAGACCAGAAAGCTATCGCCGAGCATTTCGTCAAGCCTGCCACCGTCATCGGAGAAAAGCTCAAGGATGTCCCGCATCATGCGGGCAAGACCGGTTCACCGCTCTTGGATGAAGCCATCGCGTTCGTCGAGTGCGAGGTACGTGAGATCGCCAATGAGACGGGCGATCACGCGGTGGTGATCGGGGAAGTCATCGAAGCGGGAGTGCGAAAGGATGAGCCGGCCCTGATCCTGATGGATACCGGCTGGCACTACGGTGGTTGATCCCACGCCTCAGAGCCGGTGGGTGACGTGGGCGTGGCTGGCGATCCTCGTGGGATTCTGCGCCCTCTTTTTCGCTCAGCCGATCAATCTCACCTCCGCCGACCTGGGCCGGCATCTCAAGAACGGCCAGCTCATCTGGGAGCATCCGGAACTCCTGTCGACCAATTTCTACTCCTACACCGAACCCAGCCATCCCTTCGTCAATCACCATTGGGGTAGTGGGGTCGTCTTCTTCCTGATCTGGAAGTTCTGTGGGTTCACCGGCCTGCATCTGTTTTTCATCGCGCTGAATCTCGCGGCCCTGGCCGTCGCGTTCAAGTGCGCTCAGGAGCAGGCGGGGGTTGGCCTCGCGGCGCTGCTCGCCATCCTCCTCATGCCGCTCTTCTCAATCCGAGCTGAGGTCCGTCCCGAGGCCTTCAGTTACTTCTTCACCGCGGTGTTGTTCCACCGATTCATGCGATTCAGAGGCCAACGGCCGTCGGTGCGGGATCTGTGGTGGGTTCCTGTTGTGGAAGCGGTATGGGTCAATCTCCACAGCTATTTCATCGTGGGGCCCGCCCTGATCGTCGCCTTCCTGCTCGAGAGTCTGTGCGTGCCCACACAGCGAAGACACGCGCGTTCGCTGACCGTGGTCTTGGGACTCACCGTGTTGGCCGCGCTGTGCAATCCCTTCGGCGTCAAAGGGGCCGTGGTGCCGCTCACGATCTTTCATGAGTATGGCTATCGACTGGTTGAGAACCAGTCGGTCCCGTTTTTGCTCGCTCGCTTTCAGATGCCCACGTTGTGGCTGTTCGTCGGCGTGTGTGTTGTGATGGGCTTAAGCCTTGTGGCTGCGTGGTCTCGGGTCGGGAAATCGGCCGGGATGGCCGAGACACTCATCGCCCTCGGTGTCAGCGCCATGGGCTGGGCGGCGTATCGGAATCTGGCGTTGTTCGGACTCTTGGCCTTGCCGCTGATCGCCTCAGCGCTTAGCGTGCTCCGGAGGAAGCGTTCACGGGGCGACTCGCTCTTCGTGATGGCGGCGGTACTGTCGTTGGTGCTGGCGGTCGCCGGACCCTCAACGGTGTGGTCACCGCCTCGAGCGGCCTCGCGGGGTCTCGACCTTGAGCCAGGCGATAGCGCAGCGGCGGACTTTGTGAAACAGGAACGTCTCGAAGGGCCGATCTTCAACAACTACGACATCGGCGGGTACCTGATCTTCCACTTGTTTCCTGAACACCGAGTCTTTGTGGATAACCGGCCGGAAGCCTATAGCGCGTCCTTCTTCACCCAGGTATATGTGCCGATGCAGGAAGACGAAGCAGCCTGGCGGGAGGCGGATGAGCGGTTCGGGTTTAACCTGATCGTCTTCCACCGGCACGACTTGACACCGTGGGGCCAACCGTTCCTCATCAGGCGGCTGGACGACCCTGAGTGGGCGCCTGTCTTTGTCGATGCAGATACCCTGATCTTCCTCAAGCGCAACGAGCGCAATCAACTCACCATCGACCGCTCTCAACTTCCCCGAAACATATTCAAGACAGTTCCCTCGACGCCTCGGAAATCCTGACGAAGCTTGACCCTCAAAGCGGAGGGTGTCAGAATAGCTCGACGAGTGGGAGGATTTGTGAGCCGACAGTCGGACCGCGTGGATCAAGCCGCTCTGGTGAGTCTCGTTCTTGTTTGTAGCCTCAGTGGTCCTGCGCAGCCAGTCTATGCGGATGCGCTGGGGGATTTGGTGGGAGGAGTGGGGCAGGTGCTCACCGGCGTCTTTGCGATTCCGCTGGAAATCTTCCAAGGTACTGTCAACGGTCCGCCCATCCTGGGGACGGTCGGTGGCGCGCTCAGTGGGACGGTCCATGCGGTCGGCTCGACGTTGGGCGGCGTGTTGCAGGTTGCCAAGTCTATCGTGCCCCTCGCGAGTTCCCTCCTGCCATTTCTCCCGCTCTTTCTCTAGCCACAGATTACACAGATTGACAAAGAGATGACACAGATGAAGACATATGCTCGATTCATCAAGCTTGAGCATGCAGTCTTTTCGTTGCCGCTCATCTATGCCGGGGCGTGGCTTGGTGCCGGAGGTCCTCCGTCGGCGCGCGTAGCCGGGCTGATCCTGCTGGCTGCAATCGGCGGTCGCGTGATGGCGATGGGACTGAATCGTCTCATCGATGCCGCGATCGATGCGCGCAATCCCAGGACGAAGAACCGGGAACTGCCAAGCGGAGCGATGCGCCCGGCTGAGGCCTGGGTCATTGTTGGTCTGGCCGGTCTGCTCTATGCAGGCAGCGCCGCCGCGATTGCGCCGGTCTGTCTGGCATGGTCACCGCTTCCGGTCGCACTATTTGTCCTCTACCCATATCTCAAGCGCTTCACCGCGCTCTCCCATCTGGGGCTGGGCCTGGCCTGGTCGATGGCGCCGCTTGGGGGATGGTTGGCGGCGGCACAATCGTTCGCCAGCTTCAGCGATGTGGCGTGGTTGTGGCTCTTCTCGGTGGTGTGGGTGGCAGGATTCGACGTGATTTACGCGACCATGGACGAGGCATTCGATCGAAAGGAAGGGCTCCATTCATTGCCCGCGAGGGCAGGAAAGGCAAGCGCACTGCGAATTGCCGCGTTGCTGCACGCGGCGGCCTTCATGGCGTTAGTCATCTTACAGCGTGACGTCCTGCGCTCATCCATCGGCTTGCCCTGGCTGCTCGCCATCGCCGCCATCTTGATCTGGGAGCATGCCGTCGCCCCCCGCGAGCCCGAATTCGCCTTCTTTCACCTGAACGCCGTGATCGGCTTTCTTGTTTTCGGATTCGTGCTCCTATCTGGAGGGTAAATCAATGCGAGTGATTGTGGGGATGACGGGGGGGTGGGGG
>JACQRA010000117.1 GCA_016206725.1 Candidatus Omnitrophota bacterium | reverse complement strand
TTCCAACGATCGGCATCGGCTCAGGGACGTGGTGCGACGGGCAAGTGTTGGTGACCTACGATCTGATCGGGTTGTTCGACCGCTTTAAGCCGAAATTCGTCAAACGCTATGCCGAGGTGGCGGCGGCGATCCGCCAAGCAGCCGGCGCCTATGTGCAGGATGTCAAGGCAGGGCGCTTTCCGGGACCCGAACAGACGACCGCCATGCCTCCTACGGAGGCGGCGAGATTCCGAGCCATGCGTCATGAGTGACAAAGTGTATTATCCGCTGTTTGCTGATTTGCAGGGTCGGTGCTGCGTGGTCGTTGGAGGAGGCTTGGTCGCGCAACGGAAGGTGACGACGTTGTTGCGGTTCGGGGCGCGAGTGACCGTAGTGAGCCCCCACGCGACCCAGCGGCTGTTGAGGCATGCCGCCAAGCGAACGATCACGCACATCGCCAGGCGCTTTCGCCCCACCGACTTGCGAGGGGCATGGCTCGTCTACGCCGCGACCGATGATCACGCCATCAATCAGGCCGTCTACCGGACGGCCACTCGCGCTCGCATCCTGACCAACGTCGTTGATGAGCCGTCGCTGTGTT
Source organism: Candidatus Omnitrophota bacterium (assembly GCA_016206725.1). GTDB lineage: Bacteria > Omnitrophota > Gorgyraeia > Aquiviventales > Aquiviventaceae > CAZUWM01. Next base: position 3,423 of record JACQRA010000117.1, on the reverse strand, counting down.
CTTTCATCGCCCCCTCGATCGCGAAGCGGGGTGAGGTGGTCATTGCGGTCAGCACCGGCGGGGGCAGTCCGACGCTCGCCAAGCAGTTGCGGCGTGACGTGGAGCAGACCGTCGGGGGTCATTACGCAGCGATGCTGCGGTTGCTGCGGAGTCTTCGAGACGCCGCCAAGCGTCGCCTGCCCAGTTACCGCGACCGCAAACGGTATTTTCGCCGGCTCGTTGAGGGGCGCGCGTTTGACCTCATCCGACGGGGACAGCCACGTGCCGCGCGCCACGAAGCCTTGAAGCTGCTGCAGAATGGTGGAGCCCTCAGGTGAACCACATTGTCCTCGTAGGCTTGAATCATCGCTGCGCGCCGATTGAGCTGCGCGAGCGATTATCGTTTCGGCGGGAGCAACTGTCCGAAGCCTTCTCGCGTCTACGCACCGAGGCGGGTCTTGAGGAATCCGTGATCCTCTCGACGTGCAACCGTGTGGAGATCTATGCGAGCGTCGCCGAGTTGGATGGGACGTTCGACCGACTGCACCGTTTCTTGAGCGGGCATGGCGGGGTGGATTTACTGGACCTGCGCGCGCGCCTGTACAGCTATACGCAGCCTCACAGTGTGCGTCACGCGTTTATGGTGGCCAGCGGCCTCGATTCTATGGTGGTGGGGGAACACGAAATCCTCCATCAGGTCAAGCAGGCCTACGAATGGGCACAGGAACATCAGGCAACCGGCAAGACGCTCAACGCCCTCTTTCAAAAGGCCTTGAACGCTGCCAAGGACGTGCGTACGCAGACCGGCATCGGGTGCGGATGCTCGTCGATCGGCACAGCGGCCGTGGCGCTGTCGGAGAAAATCTTCGGCTCTTTGGCGGATCAGACCGTCCTGCTCGTCGGGGTTGGGAAAATCGGCGAACGGACGGTGAAGAGTTTGGCTGGCCGCGGCGTCCGGCAGATTCGGGTGATGAGCCGTTCGCTTCCACGCGCCGTGACGGCGGCATCCCTCTACGCCGCGACACCGCTCTCCCTCGAGGCGCTCAACGCCCAACTAAGGGAGGCGGATATCGTCATCACCGCGACCAGCGCCCCAACCCATGTGTTGGGGCTTCAGGACGTGGCCGAGGCGATGTCGCATCGGCCCAAGCGCCCGTTGTGTCTCATTGACTTAGGTGTGCCTCGTAACGTGGATCCATCGGTGGCGGCGCTTGAGAACGTCCACCTGTTTGACGTTGACGATCTACAAGGGCTGGTGAATGGATACGCCGCGCAGCGACAAGGCGCCGTCCTCGAAGGCGAGCGGATCATTGAGCAGAAAGTCGGGCATTTTTTAAAATGCAACGTCCCATTGTCATCGGCGCTCGTGGAAGTTCCTTAAGCCGTTGTCAGGCTCACATCATCCAGACGAGGCTGGAAGAACAGTGTCCCTCGCGCCGTTTCGTGTTCAAGGCAGTCGCGGCCGACGCGGATAAGCGGCCTGATGTCAGCCTCACCGCAATGAGCGGGGAGGGGATCTTTGTCAAAGAGCTGGAAGCGGCGTTGCTCGCCGGGGAAATTGACTGCGCCGTGCACAGCTTAAAAGACCTGCCGCTGGCGAGCCCGGAGGGCTTGACGATTGCGGCGATCACGGAGCGGGAAGACGCCCGTGATGCCTTGATCAGCCGATCAAGCATGGTATTCGATGAGCTGCCAGCCGGTGCGCGGATCGGCACCTCCAGTCCCAGACGGATCAGCCAGCTTCGCTGCCGTCGAAAGGACATCGAGTGCGTCGAGATCCGCGGCAACGTGGACACTCGACTGAGGAAATTGCAGGACGGGCACACTTCGACTACGCTCAGTACGCCCGTCCTGAGCCTGTCGAAGGACGGGCGCTACGACGCGATCGTGCTGGCCGCCTGCGGGCTGATTCGGCTGGGACTTGAAGAGCGCATCACTGAGTATCTGCCGTTTGACATGATGCTGCCGGAGCCAGGCCAGGGGTGCCTGGCCATCGAGGCGCGAGGCGACGATGGCGAGATGCTTGAGCTGTTGCGAGATCTCGATCATGCCGAGTCGCGCGCGTGCGTTGAAGCCGAGCGGGCGTTTCTTGCCGCGCTGGGCGGCGGCTGCCGCATCCCCATCGCCGCGTATGCCTCATCTGACAAAGGAACCATGACATTAGAGGGAGCGGTGGTTTCCGTGGATGGGTCTCACTCGCTGCGCGATCATCTCGACGGTCCCATGGCGGAACCGATGGCCCTCGGCGAACGCCTCGGCCAACGTCTTCTGAGCCTTGGAGTTCGTAAGTTGCTTGAGCCAATTCACTAGAAACGACCGACGCGCCCGTAGCTCAGTTGGATAGAGCGCTAGCCTCCGGAGCTAGAGGTCATGGGTTCGAACCCCGTCGGGCGCGCGTTCTCAAATGAATAAGAGTCTGAGGGGAAACGTGTACTTAGTTGGAGCGGGGCCGGGGGATCCCGGACTGATCACCGTGAAAGGCTTGCAGGCGCTGAAGCAGGCCGACATGGTGGTCTACGATCATCTCGTCTCCGAGCGATTGCTTGACCACTGCCGGCCGACGGCGAAGATCATCTACGCGGGCAAGGAAAAGGACCGGCACACCAAAAGCCAGGCGCAGATCGAGCGGTTGCTCATTCGCTCGGCCAAGGCGGGAAAGACGGTCGTGCGGCTCAAGGGCGGTGATCCATTTCTCTTCGGTCGGGGCGGGGAAGAAGCGCTGGCGCTCACGAAGGCGCGCGTGCCCTATGACGTCGTCCCCGGTGTCACCAGCGCCATCGCGGTGCCGGCCTATGCCGGCATTCCGGTGACGCATCGTGCGATGGCCTCCTCGGTGGCCATGGTCACCGGCCACGAAGATCCCTCCAAGACCGACACGAGTCTTCATTGGCGGCAACTCGCCGCCGCGACCGACACGCTGGTAGTGCTCATGGGTGTCGGCACGCTAGGGGCGACCGTCGAGCAGTTGATGCGACACGGTCAAGCCGCCACGACCCCGTGCGCCATCATCGAATGGGGCACGCTGCCTCGACAGCGCACACTCATTGGAACGCTCTCCACGATTGTCCGACGATGCCGAAGCTCCGGTGTGCGCCCTCCTGCGGTGATTGTGGTGGGTAAGGTGGTGCGATTGCGACAGCACCTCGCGTGGTTCGAACGCAAGCCGCTCTTCGGGCAACGCATTGTCGTGACACGACCGACGGATCGGGCCGATCAACTGGCCAATCAGCTCGAGGCGCTCGGCGCCGACGTCATCACCTTGCCGGCGATTGAATTGGCTCCGGTTGAATCCAACGGGTTGTTCCACCGCACGCTCCAGCAGATAGAGATGTTTGATTGGGTCTTCTTTACCAGCCCTGAAGGCATCCACTGGTTTCGACGATTGTTGGCCAAAGAACGCCAAGACCTTCGGGTTCTCTTTGGGAGGCACATCGCCGCCATCGG
>JACQRA010000119.1 GCA_016206725.1 Candidatus Omnitrophota bacterium | reverse complement strand
CCGCTGGTGCCGGTGTGGCACTCGCTACACTTAAACTCCGTCACGTCCATGCCGACGTCAACGGGATGGCGGAACGGCTGAGCTTGCAGGCTGGTCGCCAGGAGTTCTTCCGGTGGACCCTGGCCCAGGATCGTGTGGCAGGCGTTGCAATCTTTCGTGATCACCTTCCCTTCCCGGCTCGTGTGCAGTCCGTCGTGGCAGCGGAAACAGCCCTCCGCATTCAGATGGCCGATGTGGCTAGGGTACGCCCGCCAGTCCACGTGCATCTCGGGGAAGATGTTCCTCGCGTAGATGGCTTGCAGCTCCACCGTCGCCTGTTGAACAGCCGCCGCGCGCTCGTGGTAGACCTCTGGATACGTCGTCTGATAAAACTCGGCCAAGCCTTTCAGGATGGCCTCGGAGGCTTCTCGCTCAGAGGCGTAGGGTTGCGCGAGGAGGCGAATCCCTTCCCGCTTGAGATACGGCAGGCTGCGATCCAATCGGCCCGCTTCAAACGACTGTTCGATGGCTCGATCGGGCGGATAGTAGATGTGGGACGGACGGTTGTGGCAGTCCACACAGTCCATCCGGCGGGTTTCGGCCTTGGCGATCTGCTCAGGTGATAACGGCTGCTCCGTGGACAGGTACTCCGTCACGCGTCCCTCCCGATCGGTGGTCCGCACCCAGGGGATGATGTCGCGCCGCTCATCAGAGGCGATGTACTCGATCTCGTTGCTGATGTTCATGTGCCAGTGGATACCAGTTGTGGAGCCGATCGCCGGATCGCCTCCGCCGACCTTGATCAACATCTGGATTTGCCACGGGCTGTTCGTCTCATCCGCGAGATAATGATTGAACGTCTTTTGCTGCGCCCCGAAAAACTTGGCGGGCCAGTGGCACTGCTCGCACGTCTCCTGGGCCGGGCGCAGGTTTTTGATGGGCGTCCCGATGGGACGAGGATATTTGTTGAAGGCCACAGCATACACCTGATAAGCGCCGGTGATTTTGGAGCGCACAAACCAGCTCGCCCCCGGCCCCACATGACATTGGGTGCACGCGACCCGGGCGTGGGGCGAATGTTGATACGCCGTGTATTCGGGCTTCATCACCTGATGGCAGACGAGGCCGCAGAATTTCACCGACTCGGTGAAGTGATACGCCTGGTAGCCGGTCACCGAGAGCAGGACGATCACCACCATGATGGCGGTCAACGTCACGACGACGAGCGCTTGATGCTTCGGTTGGTTGAGGTCGATGCGCGGTAGAGGGGGAATCGCCTGCCCCGGACGACGCTTGCGACGGCCGTGTTCCCAGAGCACGCCGAGGAGAATCAGCGCCACGCCGCCCGCCGCCACGAACGGTAGCACCAGGTAGATCACCACCGCCAGGTAGGGATGGGCGCGCCGGCTGAACATGTCGATGAACATCATCGGCAGGCCGAACGCGGTGCTGACCGAGGCGACGGCGACGCCCAGGAAACTGATGGGATTGCGCAGGAGACTTGGCGGTCTCATGGAGGAAAAGTTATGAGGCGTCGGGCGGCCGGGGACGCTCAATCTCTCGAATCAAGAGCAGCAGGCCGATGATTAACAACCCCACGATCAGCAAGGTGATCCACAACCCTTGTCGGCGGAAGTGAAACTCACGGAGGCCCTGCTCGCCCTGTTGTTTGGCCACGCGGGCATGTTGCACGCCCTCCTCCACGATCGGTTCCATCGCCTCGTCGGAAAACGAGTGGACATAGGTTCTGGCCTGAGTCAGTTTGGTGGAGGCTTCGTGGACTTCAAATTCGGCATCGCCCATGTCCATGCCCAGTTGCGCGACGTGCTTCACGATGCCTTCCGAATCAGCAAGCTGTGTTTTCAAGCGTTCAATCGCCTCGCGCATGCGCTGCGCCGTCACATATCCTTGGGAGCCCGGCTCGTGACACTGCACGCATAAGGCGTTCGGTCCGATGCCCAGCAGATCATCCGTCGGTTTGCGAATCAAGTGATTCCCATGGCAGACCTCGCACTCCGGAAGACCCAACGCTTCATGGGCCGCTTTGTGCGGACTTTTGGCGAACAGGTCACGCGTCAGGGCATGGCATTGCGCGCAGACGTTGCCGATGGCAATCGTCCCGGGGCGGGCGGCCTCATGCGAACCGTGGCAACTCGCGCAGTGAGGGGCGGAGCGATCCCCGCGGAACAACAGCGCTTGACCGTGCACGCTCTGCGAATACTCCCAATGCTGCTTCACCGGCAGCCCGTGTCGATCCATGATGGAGGCATCCGTATGGCAGGTCGCACAGGTACCGGGGATGTTTGTCGGGTAGACCGGGGCGTTGGGATCCTTCTTGGATCGGATGCCGTGCGCCTCGTGGCAGCTCGTGCAGACCGGCACATCCGCGTCTCCCGCGCTGAAGCGCTTGCCGTGTTGGCTGGTCAGATACTTGGCGTACTGATCGGTCGGGAGATTCGGATTGTACTTGCGCATGGTGGCGGGATCCGCGTGGCAGCGAGCGCAAAGCTGTGGGATGTCGGCCCGCGCCGGACGACCGATGAATCCTTTGGCTGAATCCATGGCGACGGTCGGATCCATGGAGGTCGGATCGCCTCCATGACAAGCCGAACACGACAGACCCCGCTGCATGTGAACGTCGTGGTCCATGACCTGTGTGGGCGAGACGGCGGAGGTCTCGATCTGCCGATGGCACTCGACGCAGCTCTCCTCCGCTTCAGCCATGGGAACGCAAAGGAGCGCGCCGGCAAGAGTCAAGCTCCAAGCTCCAAGCCCCAAGCTTTGAATTGGGAACTTGGAATTTGGAATTTTCGGCTTCATGGATGATGCCCGATCCATAGGGCGTAGCCTGTCATGCCCACGACGTACGTCATGCCAATGAGGCCGGCGGCCCAGACGAGCCAATGGGTTCGTCCCTGCCTGGCCGGACGGTCGAGCCACGGCACCAACAACACGACCAGACCGGCTACACCAGTCAGCGCCACCGCCACCAACTCGCCTTCGAGGCCTAACACGTGGCTTGGAAATAGCTTGAGCGTCTGAAACATCCACAGGAAGTACCACTCGGGCGCGATGCCGGCAGGCGTCGGGGCAAACGGGTCCGCCTTGGTTCCCAGCGTCGCCGGCCAGTAGACGCTGATGCACAACACCACCCCAAGCACCACCGCCCATCCGACGAGGTCGCGCAGAAAAAAGTGGGGGAAAAACGGCATCGCGCGATCCGTCTTGACCGATAGGGGCTTGCTCATCCCTTGGAGTTGAATCATCACGAGGTGAAGCCCGACCACGCCGAGCAGCGCAAGGGGAAGGACGGCGATGTGCAGCCAGAAAAATCGAGTCAGCGTCACATCAGTTACGTCGCTTCCTCCGCGCAGCATCATCTGCACGATCGGGCCGACGATGGGCACCACACCGGCGATTTCGGTGCCGACCTTCGTCGCAAAGAACGCCAGGGTATTCCTAGGAAGCAGGTATCCGGTAAACCCTAAGCCGAGGAGCACAAAAAACAAGAGGACGCCGGTCACCCACGTCAGCTCGCGCGGGGGACGATAGGCCTTCAAGAAAAACGTGCTGGCAAGGTGGATCATGGCGCAGAAGATCACGAGATGGGCCGCCCAGGCGTGGACCGAGCGGACGAGCCAGCCGAATTGCACCTTCGTCATGATGAATCGCACCGACTCGAACGCTTCCTGGGCCGACGGGCGGTAATACAACAAGAGAAGGACGCCGCTCGCGAACTGGATGCCGATCAAGAGCAGCGTCATGCCGCCCCAGTAGTACCAGAAGGTATGGCGATGGAGCGGGACGGTCTTGTGTGTGGCAAGATCCGCGAGCGCACCGAGCTGGTAGCGTTCACGGAAGAAGGCCCTGAGGCCAGCGAATAGCTTCATAGCAAAAGGGGACACAAACAAATTGGAAATTTGTTTGTGTCCCCCATTTACACGCTCGCTTTTGACACGATGACGTCATCTCCGCGGACGTTGACCTGGTAGGATTCGAGGGGCTTGGGGGGTGGGCCGGAAATCACCTGGCCGTTGAGGTCGAACTTCCCGTTATGGCAGGCGCACCAGATGACGCTGGCATCCTCGTCATATTGCACGGTGCAGTTCAGGTGGGTGCACACGGCGGAGAATGCCTTGAGCTCGCCCTGCGGGGTATGCACCAGCATACCCGGCCGGTTGCCGAACCGAAAGATTTTCGCGGTGTTGACCGCTAGTTCGTCAACCTTGGCGGCCGCAACGCTGGTAACCACCGACTCGGCACCCTTGACCGGATAGAGATAGCGGAGAATCGGATAGAGGGTGGCTCCGAGAAGAGCCAGCACTCCACCCTTGAGGAGGGAACGCAGGAACGCCCGCCGCGTGAGGAACTGCTTCGGGCACATGAGCTATTATATACCTTAGCGGTCGACCTGGAACTCAACGCCGTCAAAATTATACTGGTCGCCGAATCGCAAGCCCTCATAGCGCCTGTCGTTGATCATCACGCGATATCGCTCAACCGTCTCGGGTGCTGCGGGCGTCGATGGAAGAGCAGCCGTGACGGGTAGCGAGATCGTGGCCGCCTCGACTGATCCGGCCGGCGCCTTCAACTCTCCGACCAGTTTAGCCGACGGACCCCACCCACTCAAGATACGTTGGACATGGACGCCGACCCCGTCGAAACTCGCCGACTGGTAGTGAAACCCTTCCCCGACGACGGTGATCTTGTCGCCCCCTCGAAGACTACGCACCGCGTCGCGCATCGCGTAGGGCGCAAAGACGAGATTGTAGTACTCCCCGCTCCAACTCAGGGTCTTGTCAGGATGAGTCACCACAAAGAAGCCGATCCACTCCTCCGCATCCGGCAAGGCGCGCACCCAAATGGGGCTCTCTTTATCGTAGTGACACTCCAATTGGATCGCTTGGCCGTAGTACCGCTCCGGATAGTCCTTGAGATCAGCAATGGTGACGCGCGTGGCGGCCTCGAGCGGTGTCGCTACGATCAGCCACACCCCAACTCCGAGCCACCACGCGCGTAGACTTGTTGTTGCTCTTCGTCTTATCTGTGTAATCTGTGCCTCAGAAGTTAAACATCGCCTCGGCCTGCGCGCCGAAGCTGTCGTTAGCCGCCTCCTGGTCTTTGACGAAGCCTTCGACCGCCAGCCGCAGGTAGTCGTTGACCTGCCTCGCGGCGCCGAGCGTGTATTTCCGCCGCCATTGATCCGCGCCGCTGACCTCGACGTTGCGGAAGTCCAACCGGCTGAACACCGAGGCGTCCTTGAAGTACTGCTCAAGGCCCACGAAGTACGCTTGGCCGTCGGCGTTGCTCTTTCCCGTCGGGTAGAGGTCCGGCACGTCGTCGTGCGCGAAGATCATCCCGCCTTGGAGCTCGCCTTCACGACCCGCTAACCACGGTGTCGGAAAGACCCAGCTTCCGGTTAACCCATAGCGGTAGAACGCGAACTGGGTGTAGGCGTCGTCGTCAACCAGCGCGGTGCCCCCAACCGACGTCCCGGCCGCCTGATGCCAGGTGCCGCGATAGAACACGCCGGTTACGCCCGAGCCCCGCTCCCCGATCATCTGTTCATACGCCAGCATGATGTCCTTCTCGGTATCGTCATCCTGGCTGCCGCTGGTGCCGTTGCCCGCTTCATTCAACCCGTTGGTGACCTGCCCGATGAGCCGGATGTCCTTGTTCAGCCCCACCGTCAGCTCAATCCCCCGCTGGTCCTTCGCCAGAGTAAACGGTACGGCGGTGGTCGTCAAGGTACTCCCGATCACGTCGGTTGTCGAGATGCCGCTTGGCCGATCAAACCCGGCCCATCCTACCCGAGAGAGGGTATGCATCTGCCCCAGGCGAATCTGGGCGTAGCGATCCGGCCCGCCAAAGAGCCAGGCGAACTGGCCCAGTAGGGCGATGTCGTTGCTATCCTCCCACTCCCACTCGAAGAAGCTGGACAGGTTCTCCGTATTGGCCCCCCCATAGAAGAACGTGGCGTCATTCCACTTGAAGCGGCTCGTGTTCTGTCCTTTCTCGAAATCCTCATACTCATAGCGCATCCGGCCCCGCATGGAGAGGAAGTTGCCGATTTCCTTGTATTCCGGCGCCTCACCCACTTCTTCAGGCACCCGGTAGCCCAACTTGCGGAACCGATGGCCGTAGTCATTCAACCGAGGCACGTTCGGCCGATGACACACGTTGCACGACACCCCGTACTTCCGAGCCCACGCCGGAATGGCCCAGGCATCGCCCGCTCCACTGACCACCATGCCCACCAACACTAACAACCCGACCCACAGCCGTCTCATCGGCCTCCCTCCTTTGTCTGTTGAGGCTCCGTTGGCGTCTTCACTTCGATGTCATTCTTCTTGACCGTCTCATCCTGAACCGGAACAGACTCCGGATCCAACAGATCGGTCTGCGCTTCAAGCTCCTGCGCATTGGTCGCACCGTCTCCGTCAGCGTCCGCCGCGTCAAAAGCTTGATAGTCCTCTGCAGTCAGCTTCTTGGCATCGGCTGGCATGGTCGCCTTGAACGACTTGAGCGCTTTGCCATAGGCGTTCAGGTTGTCCTTGTTGCCCATCGCCCCATCATGGCAGAGCTTGCAGGAGTAGGCCTTCGGGTCTTTGTCGGGATAGGCGGCTTTATAACTTTTCTGATTGTCAATCGTCGCCCAGGCTGCCTCCGCGGCCACCGATAACACAACAACCAGCGTCACGCCGGACAACACGCTTCGACAGCTGAGCATGCTTGAGTCTCCTCATGATTGATCGGGGTTTTGCGCCAAAAGAAATGGTCGACTTGTTGTCCGATAAGCGCCTCGCCACGCGAGCGCTCTTCGAGACGTTGCGAACGCGCAGCCTGCGTGAAGGCTTGTAGATCGTCAATGTTGTACAGCGCAACGTTGGAGAAACGACTGAGGGCGGGATCAACGTTCCGCGGAACCGAGAGATCCACCAGCAGCAACGGCTGCGGTCCGCGCTGCGCATGGAGGCGCGAGAAATCGTTTCCGTCAATCACGTAGTGCGGCGCCTGGGTGCAGACGATGGCGATGTCGACATGGGCGACGTGCTTGAGCGCCTGTTCCCAGGCCAGCCACCCGCTTTGGCAGAGCGAGGCAAGATCCTGCGCCTTCGTCTGCGTGCGGCTGACGATCCACAACTGCCGGATGCCGCTCTTGATGAGATGCCGCGCCGTCGCCTCGGCCGCTTTGCCGGCTCCCCACAAGAGGACCTCGCAGCCGGCGAGCCGCTCCCCGAACCGTTCGTTGGCCAATGCTGCGACGACGGAGCCGATCGACGCTCGGCCGTCCGCAAGGCGTGTTCGCGAGCGAACCAACTTGGCGCTATGGAGGGCTTTTTGGAAGAGTCGATGCAGGAGGACGGAGGCCGTGCCGGCGGCCTGAGCGGCTTCATAGGCTTGTTTGACCTGCGCGGCGATCTCAGATTCTCCGAGGATCATGGAGTCGAGGCCGGCGGCGACTCGAAAGAGCTGCGCCACCGCCTCGTCGTCGCTCAACGCATATACGTAGTCGCGCATGCCCTCAAGCGACAGACCGCCGCGAGCCGCGAGCCACAGGGTGAGAACGGGAATCTGCGCCGAAGCGTCGGGGGCTGCCACGTACACTTCCGTCCGATTGCACGTGGAGAGCAGCGCGACTTCGTCGAGATCACCTCGGCGGTAAAGAGCAGGAAGGATTTCGGGAAGTTCGCGGAGAGGAACCGCCACGCGCTCCCGAACGGCCAGCGGTGTGGTGCGGTGATTCAACCCCACAACAAGCAAGGGCACAAGTCGCTCACTTTCTCTAAAAGTTGCCTAGTAGGATGTCAGTTTGATGATGACTTGTCAATCAGATCATGACGTCCGTCATGCAGCCGGCTCCGTCAGCACCTGTTCCAGGTGCGCGATGAGCTCGCTGGAGGCCATCCCCCGGCGCCATGCGACCTCATCCAGACAGTCCTGTCCTTCGAACCGGAGATTAATCAGCAACCGCTCGAAGACGAACCGGGCATGGGGATAGCGCTGGATGACCGCGTTGACGCTCTGATCCTCCCGAAGCCCAGGCCAGCCGAATGGGATCTCTAGCATCGATTCCTCTTTGAGGAAAGGCTACGCCGGACGCGTGAGCTGTTCTATGACCTACGTCACCTTTACCGCATGCGCCGGTTCTCACGCGGATCCGTTGCGGATCAACGCACGGAGTTTCTCAGGAATCAACAGGGTGACCTTGCCGCGCGAGGCGGTCAGCCAACCTTTCCGTCTCATCGCGGAAAGCCGTCGGATGGACGTCTCCCAGCGCGTGCCCGCCATACGGGACAGCTCGCGGTGCGTCACCGGGATCGTGTGGCCAAAACTGGTCTTGAGCCGCAGCAGGGTGTATGCAAGACGCCGCTCAACCGGAGCGGCGGCCAAACTGATCGCCTCGGCCAAGTGGCACATCCGCGTGTGGTACACCGCCAAGACGGTGTGGGCAAACGGCGGATGCGTCGTCAGCAGTCGAGTGAACTCGACTTTCGGGATGCAGATGGCCGTCGTCTCGGTCGCCGCGACGGCCGAGGCGAAATAGACTCCCGAGCCGACCACCGCAGAGAACCCGCAGAGGCCATCTTCCGGGGTCACGGTATAGATGGTCACGGGGGTCGCCTGCGTCCGTTTGACGAGGTACACCCATCCCCATTGGATCAACCAGATGACCTCGGCCCGTCGACCTTCCTGAAAGAGCGTCTGGCCTTTGTGAAATCGTCGCAGCTCGCAGACTGACGCGATCCGTCTCAGAGCGGAGGCAGCGAGGCCGTGAAACAAGGGGAGTCTCGCGATGTGGTCTTCGATCATGACGCCCACGATAGCACCCGCCGCGTGGAGGGTCTATGACGAGCGTCACTCACACGTGGTCAGGAGCGAGGAAAGCTTATCGGGTTTGAGGATCGTGGTGTTGCCACGGGAGGAACGGATCAGCCCCTGTTTGCCGAACCGGCTCAGGGTTCGAATCGCCGTCTCATGCGTGGTGCCGGCAACCTCCGCCAGCTCTTGACGGGTCAGCGGAATCGTGAGACCGAATTTCTTCGAGAGGGCCAGCAGCACCTGGGCGAGACGGGTTTCCGCCGAATCATACACCATGCACGATTTATGTTCCACTTGGCGGAGCCGATCACAGAACAGACACAGCGTCTGTTGGGTGAAGACGGGCGAATGCTCCATCGCCTGGTGGAAGGCATCGCTGGGAATACGGACCACCACGCTGTCTTGCGCGGCGATCGCGTCGGTCGGATAGGTCTTGCGATCCAAGGCGGGCAAGCAGCAAAAGGTCTCACCGGGCGCCATGACGCAGGTCGTGGACGCCTTGCCATCCGCCAGGAATTTCATCAGGTGCACGCGGCCGGTCTTTACGATCCACACCGCATCGGAGGATTGTCCCGCGCGGAAGATCGTCTGGCCCTTGCCGTAGGACCGTTCCTTGGCCACCTGCGCCAACCGACGACGCTCGACGGCGTTCAACCGTGTGAACGGCTCAACGCGACCGAGAAAGGCTTCGATCATGACGCCACTAGTGTATCATACGACTGCGTGGTCGCCTGCAGGCCAAATTCAAACTTGGAGACGGCAGAAAGCCGCAGATGGCGGCCGTAGCGCCGGCGCAGCGCCGCCAGCGCCGAGCGGAACGCCGATGGGGTCGCCGTCAGATTCTCCACTTCGATCTCCAATCGGCGAGCGAGGATGCGGCAGTGATGTCGCACCGCGACGCGATCCAGATCGAGCTCCACCCGTTGCCTGTCGTGAGCCAGAATCAATGTCCTCCGGTCGGTGACCACGGTAAAGAGTTTCCGAAGCGGCTGCCTCCCGATGAGGCGTTGAACTCGACACATCGGCTCGAGGCGCGCGTCTGCTTGCGTGAGATCGATGCGTTGCGCATCTGGCAGGCGAGATGTCACCTCCAGCCGGCTCGCCACCCCGTCTCGATAGCCCAACGATTTCTTAAACGTCACCTCACGCCACGCACGCGTCTCGCGCAGCTTCAACACGGACTTGGCGCGCCACAGTCGCATGTCCGCCGTGTCAAAGTAGGTGTTATGTTGACGCTCCCGATGACGGCGGACGACTCGAAACGGCCCCAACGACACCAGTCGCGAGACGGCACGATGGATCGCAGGAGCCTCAACCAGAAATCTCGCTTCGCGTTCGATCGCCGTCATACGCTAAAGCGGAAGTACATCAGATCACCGTCCTGCACGACGTACTCCTTCCCTTCCACGCGCCACTTGCCCCGCTCGCGGGCCACCGATTCGCTGCCGCACGCGATGAAATCGTCATAGCCGATCACCTCAGCCCGGATGAAGCCGCGCTCCATATCGCTGTGGACCTTACCGGCTGCCTCCGGGGCCCTCGCTCCTCGACGGACGGTCCACGCGCGATCTTCCTTCGGCCCGACGGTGAAATAGGTGATCAGATCAAGCAGCGCGTAGCCAGCTCGGATCATCTGATGCAAGCCGGGTTCTTTCACCCCGACCGCTTCCATGTACTCCGCGCGCTCCTCATCACTCGACAGCACCGCCAGTTGGGCTTCAATCGCGCCGCAGATCACGACGACCTTCGCGCCCTCAGCCTCAGCCACCCTTCGGACGGCCGCCACCTGCGGGGTGTCGGCTGCCGCCAGTTCTCGTTCATGGATGTTCGCCACATAGAGGACCGGCTTGGCCGTCAGGAGGTTCAGCGGCTCCACGACGTCGCGTGCCTCCGGCGACCGGCCGACAAGCACCCGACGGGCCGGCTGCCCCTGATCCAACGACGTGGCGATGTCCTTCAACACCGGAAGGGCAGCGATGGCTTTCTTGTCTCCGGATTTGGCCGTTTTTTCCAGGCGGGTGATCGTCGAGGTGACGGCGCTCAAATCCCTCAGCGCCAGCTCCGTGTTGATGATCTCGATGTCGCGCTGCGGTTCGACCGAACCGCTGACGTGGACGACCTGCGCATCCTCGAAGCAGCGCACGATGTGCGCGATCGCCTCCACCTGCGCGATGTGATTGAGGAACTGATTACCCAATCCTTCGCCTTGACTGGCTCCTTTGACCAAGCCGGCGATGTCCACGAACTCAATCGTTGTGGGCACCACCCGTTCGGTCGGCACCAGCTCGCTGAGCTTCGTCAGGCGGGGATCCGGAACCGGCACGATCCCCACGTTGGGATCAATGGTGCAGAAGGGGTAATTCTCCGCCGGCACTTGCGAGCGGGTCAGCGCGTTGAAGAGGGTGGATTTGCCCACATTCGGCAACCCCACGATCCCACAGGTAAACCCCATGCCCCAATTATATCAAATCATCTTGAGACAATGGACTTGAATTTTGAAATATATTGTATTACAATATAGTTGAACCTAAGGAACATGTCATGATACGCAAAAATCATCTCAAGACCATTCGCCTGAGCCGAACCGACCAACGCGTCGTCACTCGCTTGCTCGAGCAGCATCCCCATCTTGGCACTTTCTCGAACCTCGTCCGCGCATCGCTGTGGAATTTTCTGAACGGGGGCGTCCGCGGCTCGCAGCGAGACGCAGGCCGGCCGTCGTTTCTCTGGGAATATCCGCTGACGAGAGGAGAGTTCCTGGAGATGGTCTCCGGCCCTCGAGAGAAACGGCTGTGGCTGGTCGCTAAAATTCTTGAGCATGGTCGGTGGGAAGAGATCTGGGAGTATCTCACGGTCGCTCAGATCGAGGCTGATCTGCCGTACCTCCGCCTTCCACACAACACAAAGGCGCACTGGCGCTTCGCACTCAGCCGCTGGAGGCGCTCCCCATGGCGATCTTAACGCCTCTTCAGGAACGCACGCTGCAGGCGTTCTTTGCTGTCCCTGAATGTCGCCGGCAATTCTACTTGACGGGCGGGACAGCCCTGGCGGCGTTTTATCTTGAGCATCGGATCTCGGATGACTTGGATCTGTTTACGCATGCTCTCGAGCTCGACTCCATCGAGCGCGTCATCGAGGATGCGTGGAAGCAGGCCGGGCTCAGGGTCAAGAGGGAACGCGCCTCCCCGACCTTTCGGCGGTACCGGATCGAAGACGACTTGCAGGTTGATGTGGTCAGAGACGTTGACTTTCGCCTTGGGACCCCTGAGTTGCGAGGTGCGTGGATGGTCGACCATCCGAAAAATATCGCCGTCAACAAGGTCACCGCCATCTACGGCCGTTTGGAGCCCAAGGATTACGTCGACCTCTATTTCCTGAAGGGCTACCTCGACTTCGACATTCTCGAGCTCCTCGAGTGGGGCCGTCACAAGGATGCGGGACTCGAGAATTTTCAGTGGGCGAAAATCATCGCCGATGTGGACACGTTCACCACGCTCCCCACCCTCCTCAAACCCGTCAGCCTCGCGGAGCTGAAGGCCTTCTTCCACACCCTGAGGGAACACGTCCTCGACGCGCTCAGACCGCCTCGCTAAGGCGTCAGGGGATCAGGTCGGATCAGTCGGAGAGACCGCGGTCGAGGAGCCAGCGCTCGCAATCGAGCGCCGCCATGCAGCCGCTGCCGGCGGCGGTCACGGCTTGGCGATACTTCTTATCTTGCACGTCGCCGCAGGCGAAGACGCCGGGAACCGAGGTGAGCGTGGAGTCAGGCTTGGTGATGAGGTAGCCCAACCCATCCATCTGGAGCTGGCCTTTGAAGAGATCGGTGTTAGGCGTAAAACCGATGGCATAAAACAGCCCCCCGCAGGGCAGGTCGCGGGTGGCGTTGGTCTTGACATCCTTCAGACGGACCGCGCTGACGACGTCGTTGCCCAGGACATCCTCCACAACGGTATTCCAGATGACCTCGATCTTCGGGTTCTTGAACACGCGCTCCTGCATGATCTTTGAGGCGCGCAACTGATCGCGTCGGTGCACGAGGTAGACCTTCGAGGCGAACTTCGTCAGGAAGGTTGACTCCTCGCACGCCGAATCCCCTCCACCCACGACGACCAACGCCTTGTTACGAAAGATCGGCAGCGCTCCGTCACACACCGCGCAGGCCGACATGCCCTTATTCCACAGGCGCTGCTCGCCGGGAAGATTGAGCCGCTTGGCCGTCGCACCGGTTGAGATGATGAGTGCGCTGGCCTTGACCGTGCGCTCGGACGAAACGACGGTGAAGGGCTTCGTGTTCAAGTCAACCTTCGTGACATCCTCGGTGAAAATCCGCGTGTCGAATCGCAGGGACTGCTTGCGAAAGGTCTCCATCAGCTCAGGACCTTGGATGCCGTCAGGAAATCCCGGATAGTTCTCCACCTCGGTGGTCGTCATGAGCTGGCCGCCGGGAATCCCTCCCGCCGAAAAACCTTCGAACATGATAGGCGCAAGGTTCGCCCGCGCAGTGTAGATCGCCGCGGTATGTCCCGCAGGCCCGGATCCGATAATTACCACTCGCTCAACGTCTGCCATGAGTCTTCTGGAGGTATCTTAGCACCGCGAGAGAGGTGGAACAAGGTGAGGGTCAAACCCCGAGGAGCATCACGGCGATGGCCGTCAGGACGATCACCACACCCGCCATCGCGTGGGCGTAGCGCTCCATCCACGGCGCGTTGATCAAGCGCACGCCGGCATAACTCAAGAGACTTTGTCCGACGACCATCACCACCGTCACCACTGAAAACGCCGCGCTGATCGCCCACACCGTCGGCAGGCCCTGCTTGGAGGCCACAAACATCAAGGGGATGAGCGGCTCGCAGGGTCCAAAGACGAGAATTGCAAACAACATCCACATCCGCCGCACCGCATAGGCCTTGACCGTCTCCTCAATCGAGATATGCGGATGGGGATGCTGCGCGTGCTTCAAACCCCAGAGGGCATACGCCACGCCGAAGCCGATCAACAACCAGATGCCCACCGTCCCCCGCCAGACTTCCGCCCCCTCGAGACGATGGACCGCCAACCCAGCCCACAATCCCACGAATCCCAGGAGGAGCGACGAGGCCACGTGGCCGATGCCGGCGAGCGTGGCAATCCATGCGAGCCGCCGCATAGACCAGCGAGAGGATTTCGCCAAGGCGACGAAGGGAACCCAATGATCCGGGGCGAGCGCATGAAAAAACGCCACCGACACCGCGGAGGTCAAGAGAATGCCCATCACGAGAGGATTCTAACAGATCGGACGCCGCCCCCCAACAAAAACCCCGCCCTGCAACAGGCAAGGCGGGGTCGAAGGTCAATGGCTCAATGCGGTCTAGCGGCCGCCGCCCTTGCGCTTCGCAAAGCACTCCTTGCAATACACCGGACGATCCCCGCTGGGCTTAAACGGGACTTCACATTCCTTTTGACAATCGGCGCACGTCGCTTTGTGCATCTCGCGCGGCCGCCCGCCATACCCGCCGCCCCCGCCGCCAAATCCACCGCCCCCGCCGAACCCGCCACCCTGCTGAAACGCCATCCGGCCCTCTCCTCTGTTCACTCCACCTGCCCAACGGGATTCCGGCACCCGTGTGCCGACACCGTCAACACCTTTCTAGCCACTATAGCAACAGAGATCACCTTGGTGCAACCAAAAAAATCTCCCTGGATATCCGGAAGGCCCTTACCGGTAGTTCTCGACTTGGATGGGAAGGCCGAAGTCTCGCTGCTTCAAGCCTTGGATGACCGCCTGCAACGCATCGATCTGTTTGCTCGCGACGCGCACCGCGTCGCCGTCAATGCGGGCTTGCACCTTGATCCCCAATTCCTTGATCGCCTTCGTGATCTCGTGCGCCTTCTCTGACGACAACCCCTGCTGGAGCGTCGCCTGCTGCTTCACGCTTCCGCCCGGCAACTGCTCCGGGGGGCTCCACGCAAACGCCTTGAGCGACACCCCCCGCTTGCCCAGTTTGCCCTCCACCACCTCCACGACACTCCGAAGCTGCACCTGATGGTCGCCCGTCACCTTTAGCACCGCCGGCGACTCCTCAAAGGCAACACTCGCACTGCTGCCCCGGAAGTCAAATCGGGTCGCGATCTCTTTCTGTGCTTGCTGGATCGCGTTGCGCACCTCTTGGAGGTTCACCTTCGAGACGACGTCGAAACTATGCTCCGCAGCCATGGCACACCTCCATAATACGTCCACCCCTTCGTAAGCCGGCTTAGACGTGATTCTACCCTATCTCCTCCTCAGCAACTATGCCATTCTCGCTTAGAAGACGGTCGAGAACTATGGTACAATTGCCTCAACCGTTTATTCCCCGGTAGCTCAGCTGGTAGAGCGGCTGACTGTGACGGAGGCAGGAGGGGCGGTGGAGAAGCGGCGCTACGCAGATCGCCGAGCCTACATGATTGCCGCGGTTCGGAAGCGGCGCAGAAAGGTTCGGCTGATGGCCGTGCAGCATGCAGGT
>JACQRA010000120.1 GCA_016206725.1 Candidatus Omnitrophota bacterium | reverse complement strand
GTGCAGCAAGTGCTGTGCTGCATGGCTGTCTCATGCTGGCGGCCGGCCGGTGGCTGCGTCTGCCGCTGGGATTGCTGGCAACCGCATCACAGGCGAACTTCGGCGGGGTCATTTCCGCCCCGCTTGTCGGTGCGGTCTACCATGAGCGCCTGGTTCCCATCGGGTTATGCTTAGCGCTGTTGGGCAACGCCCTCGGGACGTATCTGGGATTGTTGTCGGCTTCGCTCAGTCGCCTAATAAACACTTGACAACATCACATAAAATTGCTCAAAATAGCGTAACTCGTTTGTGCCTTATGTGTTATCCAACCTGATAGAAGGGGGACGATGCGACGCGCTATGATTCAAGGGGGTAGTGTGTTCGTGTTGCTTTTCGGAATCCTCGTCGGTACTCTCCCTGCCCAAGAACCTCCTCAAGAAGTTACGGCGGAAGCGTCCACCGAGCCGTGGCTGCAACCCTATCCTGTCCCGGCCGATCCGGAGTTGGAAGAACAGATCGTGGAAATCCAGCAGGCGCTGAGCGCGATCAATCGGGAGCTCGTCAGACGCAACGAGGCGGTAGAAAAAACCGCTGACCCGGCGGAGAAAACCCACCTCTACGATGAACTCGATAAACTGCGCAAGGAACGCCGCAGCCTCGATGCATTGCTCAACGACTTGATTGATGAAGCCAGGGCCAGCGAGCGCACCGAAATTGACGAAGCCCTCGCGCGTGTCCGCTGGCTGGAACGACAACAGGAACAATGGTATCAAAAGGAGGAGCTGATCCGTGACCGCAAAGAATAAGCGAGCCGTAGTTCCAGTCGGTCTTGGAGTTGCCGGGCTATTGAGTCTCGTTGTCTTGCCTTCACCGCTCCTTGCGCAGGAGGAAACGGCCGAGAAAGAAGTCAGAGAACGTGCGGAGCTTCCGCCGCTCACCTCACAGATTCCCCCGGAAGAAGCGCTCGCCGCCATCAAGCGCCGAGCGAAGAAAATCTTGGAGGCCCGACGGGCCGCTCGACGCATGAAGTTCTCCGGAGAGGTATCACAAGTCTTCGCCTACGAAACCAATCCCGCCACCGCCTCAGACCATAAAGGCAACAGCTCCTCGGAGGAAAACGCCTACCTCTCGTGGTCTAAGAAACTCACCCCCACCCTCACGTGGCAGGGGACGTACTACGGGTCGGTGCTATTCTATGAAAAGTACCATGCCGGTGATTACACCGACCACATCTTGACCCCGGTTAAGCTGCAGTGGCAACCGGGACGGATGTGGCGCGTGGAGAGCTGGGTGGATCTCGAACGGAACCACTATCGTGATGACGCCCGCGACTCAAGCTACAAGCAAATTAAGCTCACCGGGCGCATCCGGCAGAACCTGTGGAAGTCGTGGTACCACCAGGCGCAGTACGAGTGGTTCGGCCGAGACTACGTCCACAAAAAAGCCCGCGACGGAGCCGGGGCGGAGACCGCGACCTACCGGAAAGATGCGCGCTACCGCGCTCGGTATAAAGTAGGCACCACGATCAAGAAGGCGCTGCTCTCGATCGAAAACGACTTCTACAACAATGACTCCAACGACAACCGCAACAACTACTACGACTATCACATCTGGAAGATCACCGGCTCAGTCAGCGGCAGTGCGACCAAGAAACTGTACTTAAGCGGCAGCTTCGCCTTCGAGCGGAAGAACTACGACGTGCGGCCGGTGAGCGGGATTTCATCCGAAGCTCGGTACGATGACAAATACACCCTCAGCAGCAACGCCAGCTACGACCTCAACGACACTTGGCGGCTCGCCGCGGGGTTGACCTTCGATCACCTGGGCTCCAACGAGTCGACCGGCGAGTATGACAACATGAAGGAGTCGTTGACGGTCACGGCGAAGTTCTAGACATAGATTTCACAGATTTTCAAGACGATTACACAGAAAAATAACCCCGACGCTGCGTAAAGCAACGTCGGGGTTGTTGTCAATCAGCTTCGGCGATCAGTGCGCTGCCGTCCCGATGGGATGGACGTGATCGGCCTGGCCATCCCCATTCCCATCCCAGTGTTCCTCGCCTCCATCGGGATGAGCCTCGGTCCCGTCGGGGTGCGTGGTGACGAGCGTGTGCGCTGCTGCCGTCTGCGTCTCCGCCTGTCGCTCCTGATTTGCCTGGGTTTGACTATCTGACGTCGTCGGCGTCACTGTGTCGCCGGAGCTGGACACCCAGTTGCCCTCGCTGGTCTGTGTCCAGGTCTCCCCGCCGCCGTAGACGGTCCCCCCGCCGGTCCCTTCCCAGGTGGTCGTCCCGCCACCCATGCCGGGCTCCCAGCCGCCGGTCGCGGGGTTGATCCCGTAGTTGGAGCCTTCGGTCCCGACGAAATGAAAGTCTCCAGTTTGATTCTGAGCCCATCCCTCCGGCATATAGGCGGAACCGCCCATGCCGGGTTCCCAGCCGCCGGTCGCGGGGTTCATGCCGTAGTTGCCTTCGGTGTGAGTTTGCGCCATCTGAATCTGTTCGGCGGTCATCCCCATGGCCTGCATCTGCTCGACGCTGGGCATCCCCCCCTGTGGCCCTCCATAGGCCATCCCCCCGCCCATGCCGGGCTCCCAGCCGCCGGTCGCGGGGTTGATGCCGTAGTTGGAGCCGCC
>JACQRA010000112.1 GCA_016206725.1 Candidatus Omnitrophota bacterium | reverse complement strand
GAAAGACTACCAGGCTAAGCAGAAGATCGAGTGGGGCTCCCAAATCCGTTCCTACGTGCTGCACCCGTACAACATGGTCAAGGATTTGCGCACCGAGCACGAGACCGGTAATACCCAGGGCGTGCTCGACGGCGCGTTGGACCCATTTATTGAGGCGTATCTGCGGTGGCGCGCCACGTCAACATGATCAAGTGGGCGATCCAAAAAATCCTGGGGACGAAAAACGCGCGAGAGATCAGGCGACTGTGGCCGGCGGTCGAGCGGGTCAACCGGCTCGAGCCTGAGACGCAGCGGCTCTCAGACGAGCAGTTGCGCGCGAAAACGGATGAGTTCCGAAGGCGCGTCCGCGAACCATTGGCTTCGGCGAAGCTCATCCAGCCGAACACGCCTGCATGGTACGACCTGGAACACGAAGAGCGCATCAGTCTGAAGCGGCAGCGGCGGGCGCTGCACACGCGCGTGTTGAATGCGATCTTGCCGGAAGCCTTCGCCGTCGTGCGCGAAGCGGCCCGGCGCACGGTCAACATGCGCCACTTCGACGTGCAACTCTTAGGGGGCATCGTCCTGCACGAGGGCAAGATCGCGGAGATGGCCACCGGAGAAGGCAAGACGCTCGTGGCGACCTTGTCGGCCTATCTGAACGCGCTCTCCGGCCGGGGGGTTCATATCGTGACGGTCAATGACTACCTGGCTCGCCGCGATGCGCGTTGGATGGGCCCCATCTATCATGCGCTGGGATTGTCGGTGGGGGTGATTCAGGGGGTTGATCCGGCTGAACGTCGAGAGGGCGAGCTCTCGTTGTCGTTTCTCTACGAGCCGACGTTCACCCAGACCACCGAGCGCTTTGTGCAGCTCAAGCCCGTCAGCCGACAAGAAGCCTATCGAGCCGACATCACCTACGGGCAGAACAACGAGTTCGGCTTTGACTATTTGCGCGACAACATGCGGCATCGCATGGAAGACCTCACGCAGCAAGACTTTCATTACGCCATCGTGGATGAGGTGGACAGCATCCTCGTCGATGAAGCCCGCACCCCGCTCATCATCTCAGGCCCGGCCGAGGAATCGACCGACCTCTACTACCGGCTCGATACCATCGTGCGCCGCTTGAGCAAAGGCCCGCACTACGAGGTGGATGAAAAACAACACGCCGTGACCTTGACGGAGGAGGGAATCCGTCATGCCGAGGGACTGTTGGGGGTGAGCAACCTCTACGATGAAGGCAACATGCGCCTGGTGCACCACATCAACCAAGCCCTTCGGGCGCATGAGCTCTTCAAGCGGGATGTGGACTACATGGTCAAGGACGATGAGATCATCATCGTGGACGAATTCACCGGACGGCTCATGCCAGGCCGAAGGTGGAGCGACGGGCTGCACCAGGCGATCGAGGCCAAGGAGGGCGCGCGGATTCGAGAGGAAAATCAGACGCTGGCCTCGGTGACGTTTCAAAATTATTTCCGCATGTACGAGAAGCTCGCGGGCATGACGGGCACCGCCTCGACGGAAGCGCAGGAGTTCCACGAGATCTATCACCTCGACGTCGTGACCGTCCCGACGAATCGTACGCTCATTCGCCTCAACAACCCCGATGTCGTCTACAAGACCGAAGCCGAGAAATTCCTCGCCGTCGTGCAGGAAATCGCCGAGCTCAATCGCCACGGCCAGCCGGTGCTCGTCGGGACGATTTCCATCGAAAAATCCGAGCGGCTCTCGCGCCTGCTCAAAGAACCCGGCCCGCTGTTGACGCGGATCGGCACCATCTGCCAATGGGTCTCGAATGAGTTGGCCAAAGAATCCCTGCCGGATGACCTCAAGACGCGCCTCGCCCAACTGGTGAGCCGTCCGGCGATGCTGACCGACAGCGCAGCGACCGAGACGCTCAACCAACTCAAGGCGAAGGCGCCGAAGTCGATCCTTGTGTTCAGATGTGAAGACCTCCTGAGGCTCATCCAGACCCTGACCGCCGTCAAAGCTGGCATCCCCCACAACGTGCTCAACGCGAAATACCATGAGCACGAGGCGCGCATCGTCGCGCAGGCCGGACGGGTAGGAGCGGTGACGATCGCCACCAACATGGCGGGTCGCGGGACCGATATCTTGCTCGGGGGCAATCCACAGTTCCTTGCGGAGGATGCCATTCGTGAACGGGAACGCGCACAGTCCGACCAGCCGCTTCCCGACGATGAACGACGGGCCGTCTTTGAGCAGTTCAAACGCCAAGCCGATGAAGGGCATGAGCAGGTGGTGTCCCTGGGCGGACTGCACATGCTGGGGACGGAACGGCATGAGGCGCGACGCATTGATAATCAATTGCGCGGTCGCTCCGGCCGCCAGGGCGATCCAGGCTCGTCTCGGTTTTACCTCTCGTTGGAAGATGACCTGATGCGCATCTTCGGCTCCGACCGCATTGCGAAGTTGATGGAATTCAAGTGGTTTCAATGGGAGGAAGGGTTGCCCATTGAGCATCCGTGGGTGACGAAATCGATCGAAACCGCCCAGCGGCGGGTCGAAGGGCAGAACTTCGACTCCCGCAAGCACCTGCTCGAGTACGACAACGTGATGAACCGCCAGCGCGAGGTGATCTATGAGCAGCGCCATCGCATTCTTGAGGGCATTGACCTCAAGGGGTTGGTGGAGGGAATCATTGAGGAGATTGCGGAGGAGCTCGTTGAGGCCTACGCGCCCAAAGATGCACGTGCTGACGCATGGGATCGCGAGGGATTGGCGACCGTCCTGACGGGACAGTTCGGGATTGCGGAGTCGTTCGAGATGATCGCGAGCGATCGCGAGGCGCTGCTCGATCAGCTCAGCGAGTTTCTCAAGCAGGCCTACGCCGACAAGAAACGCCTCATCGAGGAACCGCTGATGCGCCAGTTGGAGCGCAGCGTGCTCCTCGCAGTGGTGGATGCGAAATGGAAAGACCATCTCTACATGATGGATGCCTTGCGCGAGGGCATTCACCTGCGCGCGTACGGCCAGCGCGATCCGCTCGTCGAGTATCAACACGAAGCCTACGCCATGTTCCGCGACATGGTGGCCTCGATAAAAACCGATTCGCTGACGATGTTGTTGCGCGTGCAGCCGGCCGGCCAGCAAGCACAACCGGTGAGCGTCTTCGCCCGCACGCCGCATCGCGAAGTGCATGAGGAGCGATCAGGTCTCCCTCCGCCTCCTCCGGCACAGGCTGAAGGCGTGAAACGGGACCTGATCGAGCAAGCGGTTGGAGCGGCGCGCCAACCACAGACCTCGTCCCCCGCACCGGTTGGCCCCAAGGTTGGACGGAATGACCCCTGTCCCTGCGGCAGCGGTCTGAAATTCAAAAAGTGCCATGGGAAATAACATAGGAAGATAGGTGATGGGTGAAACGATGAAAATGCCTCCTCGGTCGCTGGCGTTGATTGGATTGCTGGGCGGTGTCGGTGGAATGGTGAACGCGTGGCACTGCTACTCGATCAAGATCTTGGACTTCTCATGGTCCATCATACCTGCAGGATTCTGTCACGGCATGGTCTTGGCTGTTGTCAGCGTGCTTGGTGCCGTGTTGTTCCTGAAGCGCGCATGGGGAGTCCGGTTGGTGGGTCTTCCAGTCGTCGGCTGGCTTGCTGGATGGTGGTCGGGCATCCCTCTATGGTTGCATTATTTCTGGACCACTCCGCCGATTTTTAAAGGCGAGGTGGCAGGGATGACTTGGTCTAAGATAGTCCGCGCGTTCATCTGGCCCTTCGGAGGCGGAATATGGCAGCCCTACTTCTGGTTTGGATTGGTCGGGGCAGCCTACTATGCCCTCCTCAATCTGAGTCAGCAGTTGACCTCCAAACGTCTCATGACCCATCTCATGATGGGGATCATCAGTGGTATACTCGGATCGTTGTGGTGGTGGATCTCCAGCAAGATGGGATATCTGAGTGTGGTCCACGGCACGATCTGGGGCTCCTTGGTCGGGTTTGGCGTGTGGAAATCTCAACAGGCACGCAAGCCTGTTGACTAGGTTCATCACTTGTGATACACTCTGAGTGGGGAGGTGAGGACGATGCCAACAAAACTTCCAAGGCTCAACGTGGTGCTTGAGAAGCCGGTCTTGCAATCCGTGCGGCAATTGGCCAAGCGGGACGGGGTGTCGGTCTCGTTGAAGGCACGCGACTTGATTCGCGATGCGCTTGAACTGTATGAGGACGCCTACTGGGCGCAACTGGCTCAGGAGCGTTGGAAAACATTTGACCGAAAAACCGCACTGACCCATGAACAAGTCTGGAGGCGTCATCCCAAGCGACGCCGGTAATGCCGTATCAGATCGCGTATCTCCCCGTCGTGGTCGATGACGATCTTCCGAAACTCAATGCGGATATTCGCGCGCGGATTCGGCGTGCCATTGAACAGCGGTTGACCACCGAACCGCAATATTACGGTGAGCCGTTACGCCATCAGTTGAAAGGTTTCTGGAGGCTCCGCGTCGGAGACTATCGCGTGATCTATCGAATCGAAAGCCAGACCATCTGGGTCGTTGCAGTCGGGCACCGTAAGGTGATTTATGCCCTTCGTCCAGTACGGTTTCTTTGGCGCCCTAGTTAATCTGTGAACCCTCTCCCATTGCGTTTCTCTACCTATCGTTTGTGGTTGGCGCTTAGCAGTGCCACGTTGTTGATCCTTTCATTCCCGAGTTTCAATCAGACGTGGGCGGCGTGGGTGGCGCTGGTGCCATGGTTTGTCGTATTGCAAGACCTGACCCCACGTCGGGCGTTTTGGTGGTCGTACCTGATCGGGCTTGTATTTTTCCTCGGGTCAATCTGGTGGCTGGTCCATGTGACCGTCGTCGGCTGGCTCGTCTTGTGCGCCTATCTTGCTCTGTATTTCGCTCTCTTCGGCTGGTTCGTCCATCGCGAAATACGAAATACGAGATACGAGATACGTCTTTTGATCGCGATTCCTTCCACCTGGGTCGCGCTTGAGTATCTGCGCGCTCACGCACTCTCCGGATTCGGATGGAATCTCCTCGGCTACTCGCAGACCTCGTGGCTGCCGATCATTCAAATCGCAGACGTGACGGGGGTGTGGGGCGTTTCATTTCTCCTCGTCATGGTCAACGTGGTCATCGCGCGGCTCGTCGCGGATCGCTCACCGAGCCGCCATCGGGGATCGCTGATCGGTGTGGGGCTGTGTCTCCTCGGCGTGTTGAGCTATGGCCAGCTTCGCCTCCAGCCACTTCCGGCCACTGAGCCGGTAAAGGTCGCGGTGGTGCAAGGGAACATCCCGCAAGAGCAGAAGTGGGACGAAGCGTCCAAAGAATTTATTTGGAAGCAGTATGAGCGTCTCACTCACGAAGCGGCAACGTCGCAACCCGACCTCATCATTTGGCCCGAGACTTCCGTCCCCGGCTTCCTCGTGGCTGATGTCACCCTCACCGAGCAGGTGCGATCGCTGGCGACTTCGGTGCAGACGCCGCTGCTTGTTGGTGCGCCTGTTGTGGAGCCGCAGCGGCGCAAGTTGTTCAATAGCGCAGCACTGGTCAATGCCGATGGCAGCATCCACCACCGCTACGACAAGCTTCATTTGGTCCCATTCGGCGAGTTCATCCCTGGCGAGGCATGGCTGCCGCAGCTTCGCTCCCTCCTGCCTCCCATCGGCGACTTCCTCCCAGGCTCCGACTACACAGTTTTCACCATTCCAAGTCAGAAGTCAGAAGTCTCCGCCACAAAGCCAGGCGGATCCGCCGATCATGTTGGCGGAAGAAGTCAAAACACTTCCGCATTCCGCATTCCGCATTCCCCATTGAAGTTCAGTGTGTTGATCTGTTTCGAAGACATCTTCCCGGACTTGGCCCGACGGTTTGTGCGACAGGGCGCCCAGTGGCTCGTGGTCATCACCAACGACGCCTGGTTCGGCAAGACGGCGGCCGCCTACCAACACGCCCAGGCGTCCACCTTGCGCGCGGTGGAGCTGCGTGTCCCCGTGATTCGCTCCGCAAATACGGGATGGTCAGGGTGTATCGCGGCGACCGGCCGGTGGATTGTGAGCGTTCGGGATGCGCAGGGTGAGGAATTGTTTGTCGAGGGTCTCGCCGCCTGTGACGTGGCCGCAAGCGAGGTCTCGACCCTCTACGAGCGGTGGGGGGATTGGTGGGCGATCCTGTGTGTCCTTCTCGTCGCCGGCTTTGCTATAATCCCACCACCTGCTGGTCGGCCAATGGCCGGTCGCTGAGGGCAATACAGTTAGCGACCACTTTGCCTGTGGCAAAGTCCAGCAGGTGGTGGGATAATGAGAAGATTTAGTCTGAGATGGAAAACGTCAACGACTTGAGAGCGGTACGCCGACAGAAGCTTGAAGCCCTTCGGGCCCAAGGCCTTCAGCCCTACGGTGGAAAATTTCCCAAAGCCACCTCGATCCGTCAGCTCGTGGAACAGTTCCGAGACGGTGACGCGGTCACCACCGCGGGTCGTCTGATGGCGTTCCGCGCGCATGGCGGCATGACATTTGCCGATGTGCGGGATGCGAGCGGCAAGGTGCAGGTCTGTTTTCGCCAAGAGCGCCTTGGAGAGCAGACCTACGGACTGTTGGAGCTGCTGGACTTGGGGGATTGGTTGGGCATTGAGGGGACGTTGTTCAAAACCCGCACGCAGGAAGTGACCGTCAATGTGGAGCGGTTCACCATCCTGTCGAAATCGCTTGAGCCGCTGCCGGAGAAGTGGCACGGGCTTAAGGATGTGGAGACACGCTACCGCAAGCGCTACGTGGACTTGATCGTCAACGAACCGGTCCGACGGGTCTTCGAACAACGCGCCAAGCTGCTAGACAGTCTGCGCGGCACGCTCTCGCGTCACGGCTTTCTGGAAGTCGAAACCCCGATGATGCATGCGATCCCCGGCGGGGCGGCGGGTGAGCCGTTCGTGACACAGCACAAGGCCTTGGGGATGGAGTTGTATCTGCGACTCGCGCCAGAGCTGCACCTCAAGCGCCTGCTCGTCGGGGGATTCGAGAAAGTCTACGAACTGAACCGGTCGTTTCGCAATGAAGGCCTCTCGACCAGGCACAATCCCGAGTTCACGATGCTGGAGTCCTACTGCGCTTTCGAGGACTACACCTATATGATGACTCTTGTAG
>JACQRA010000111.1 GCA_016206725.1 Candidatus Omnitrophota bacterium | reverse complement strand
GTTCCACCAGCCGTACCTGGAGAGGCTGCTGCGCGTCGGGGATGAATGGATCGTTCATGGCAAGGTGGAAGCGAGCGGTCGTCGGTTGCAGATCATCCACCCGGAGATCGAACGACTCTCGGAGTCTTCGGCGGATGATGAAGATCACGGCGCTCCTGATTTGGGGCTGAACATGGGACGCATCGTGCCGATCTACCCCGTGACCGAGGGGATGAGCCAGCGGTGGTTGCGCCGCATCGTCAACACCGTCCTCTCTCAGGAAGACCTTTTCGCCCACGAGGTCCTTCCGGAGACGATTCGTAAGACACATCAGATGCCGACCTTCGAATGGGCCGTGCAGCAGCTCCACTTTCCCGACACGTGGGACGATCTGGAGGCCGCGAAGCGCCGTCTGAGCTTTGAGGAGCTGTTTCTCCTGCAACTGACCTTTGCGATCCGCCGCTCCCGCCTCAAGGCGCGGGTGAAACCGCAGCGCTATCAGCCCGACGGACCGCTCCGGAAGGCGTTCTTCCATCAGCTGCCGTTTACCCTGACGCCAAGCCAGCAGCAGGTGATGGCGGAGTTAGTGGAGGACATGCGCCGGCCCCATCCGATGCTGCGCTTGCTGCAGGGAGACGTGGGATGCGGCAAGACGGTCGTGGCGGCCGCGCTGATGATCATCGCCGTGCAAAGCGGCTACCAAGCCGCCATCATGGTCCCCACCGAGCTCCTCGCCGCGCAACATGGACGCCTTCTGCGCGGATACTGTGAAGGCCTCGGCATCGCCGTCCGCGTAGTCAGCCAAGGACTGACAGCCAAGCAGCGCGAGACGATTCTGACTGAGATCGCGCGTGGGAAAGTCCAGCTTGTCGTCGGGACGCATGCCTTGATCGAGGCGCCGGTGAGCTTTCACAATCTCGCCTTGGTCATCATTGACGAACAGCACAAATTCGGCGTGGTCCAACGCAAAACCTTCGTCACCAAAGGTCAACAGCCCGACGTGCTCGTCATGACCGCCACGCCCATTCCTCGAACCCTGGCGCTCTCGCTCTATGGCGATGTGGCCGTCTCGACCATCAGCCAGCTTCCACCTGGGCGGAGGGCGGTTCATACCCTCTGGTATCGGGAGGCGCAGCGAACTCAGGCGTATGAACTGATGCGGCAGCACCTGTGTTGCGGACGGCAAGGGTATGTCGTGTATCCACTGATTGAGACGACGACTCGCCAGGACTTGAAGACAGCCACCGCGATGGCCACAACGCTCCAAACGGAAATCTTTCCGGAGTTTCGTGTTGCGTTGTTGCACGGGCAGATGCGCTCGAGAGAGAAAGACGCCATCATGCGCTCCTTCGTGGATGGTCGGATTCATCTCCTCGTCTCGACGGTGATCGTCGAAGTGGGACTCGACGTGCCCAACGCCACCCTCATGCTCATCGAGCATCCGGAGCGCTTCGGCTTAGCACAACTCCACCAGTTGCGGGGACGGATCGGACGCAGCCACTTTGCCTCGACATGCCTGCTCATCAGCGATACGTCCGACGAGTTGGCCACCCAACGACTCCAAGCCTTCGTGGAGACGACCGACGGGTTTCAGTTGGCTGAACGCGACCTGCAACTGCGCGGTCCCGGGGAGCTGCTGGGGCGGCGTCAGCATGGATGGATGCGGTTTCATCTGGCGGATCTCGGTCGAGATACCGAGTTGCTGGAGCTGGCCCGTGAGGAAGCCAGCGCCTTGATTGCCCACGACCCTGCATTGCGCGAGCCGAGCCTTGAGCGGTTGCGCGAGCGCCTCGGTGTGCGGTCGTCGGGCTGATGGCCTACATTCTCTCCGGTACGTTGAAGGGGATGCGGCTGGCCGTCCCCTCGCGGATTCGAACCACCGAGGCGAAAGTCCGCCTGGCGTTGTTCAACATCATTCAATCGATGACCGAAGGCGCTCGGGCGCTTGACGGCTGTGCGGGAAGCGGCGCCCTGGGTCTTGAGGCGTTGTCACGCGGGGCGGCGTCGGCGGTGTTCATTGACGCCGATACCGCGTCCGTGCGGGCGATTCGGGAGAATGTGGCGAGGGCATGCGACAAGGGGCTGCAAGCCGAGGTCGCGGTGTTGAAGGCGGATGTTCTCAACGCCTTGCGGCGGTTAGGCCGTCACGGCACGTCATTTGACCTCGTCCTGTTGGATCCTCCCTACGGTCATGACGTCGGGAAAAAAGCCTTGAACGTCGTCGCTGAGTATGCTATGCTTGCCCCCGCTGGCATCCTCTGTGTGGAGCACGAAACCCGTGCGGCCATGCCGTCAGAGGTCGGATCGCTTGCCCTCCTGAAGCAGCACCGGTATGGTGGGACGGTGCTGTCTTTTTATCAGGTCAGAACCTAATGCGAGCCATCTATCCAGGCACGTTTGATCCGGTCACCTACGGCCATATCGATCTCATCAAGCGGGCCATCAAGATCTTTGATGAGGTCATCGTGGCGGTCGCCCACAACCCGGGCAAGCGCCCCCTCTTTTCCGTGAAGGAGCGGGTGGCCTTGCTCACGCAGGCGACCCGCGGCTTGCGGGGGGTTCGGGTGGATGATTTTGAGGGGTTGGTCGTGGACTACGCGCGTCGGAAGCACGCGGACGTGGTCGTCCGCGGGCTGCGAATGCTGTCCGACTTCGAGTACGAGTTTCAGATGGCGCTGACCAACCGCAAATTATCCCCCCAGATCGAGACGATGTTCTTGATGCCGCATGAATCGTATGCCTATCTCTCGGCTCGACTCATCAAGGAGGCGGCCGAGCTCGGAGCGAGGCTCTCCGATTTTGTGCCGCCGTTCGTGGAAGCGGCCCTGCAGCGCAAGCTCGTGAAACGGTCTCGATGACGATCTGCCATGAAAATCCGCGTGCATCAGGTCCCAGCCGAAGGGCTGACAGAACAGCGGCGCTATGATCCGGAGGAGATGGACCTCGCTCGGTTCGACGTCCATCCGACCGATCCCATCGCCCTCTCATGTTTCATCGCCAAGGCCGATCGAGAGCTCATCGTGCAAGCCACCTTGCGGTATGGGTTACAGATGGCTTGCGCGAAATGCCTGGAGACATTCGTCTCGCCGATGACGACCGCCGCGACCCTGAATTACCACGTGGCTCCGACCGACGTGGTGGACATCACCGATGATCTTCGACAAGAGATCATCTTGTCCTATCCCATGATCCCCGTCTGCCAACCGGATTGCCGAGGCCTCTGTGTTCGGTGCGGGCAGAATCGTAACCACGGCCTGTGTTCGTGTGTTGAATAGAAGTGGAGGACTAAAAGATGGCGCTTCCGAAACGACATCACACCACCTCTCGTCAGAACAAGCGTCGGTCGCATTGGAAACCGGCCGTGTTGAGCTTGGCACGCTGTCCCCAGTGCGCCCAGGCCATCATGCCTCACCGCGTGTGCCCCCATTGCGGTTATTACCGTGGGCGCCAAGTCCTGACGATCGCCACGAAGGATAAGGAACAGCAAGGTCGCTAATGCATTTTGGATCCCCGTCATGAAGATTGCTTTGGATGCCATGGGGGGCGATGCGGCCCCTGAAACGGCCATCGCGGGTGCGATCCGGGCCGCCCGCGAGCTGCCGATTGAGGTTGTCTTAGTCGGCCCCCAGCAGGCGATCAACGAACAGCTCACGCGGTACCGGCATCGCCCCGCAAACCTCTCCATCGTCCATGCTTCGGAAGTCATCGAGATGGATGAGTCGCCGGTAGCCAGCGTGCGGAAGAAGCGGGACTCGTCCATTAACGTCGGTGTCACACTCCTCCGCGATGGGAAAGTCCACGCCTTTGTCTCGGCCGGCAATACGGGGGCCGTGGTGAGTGCGGGCACCCTCTTGCTTGGTCTGTTGCCGGGTGCGGAGCGTCCGGGCATCGCCATTGTGCTGCCAGGCATTCAGGGCGAGACGCTCCTGATCGACGTCGGCGCGAATATCGCTCCGAAACCGAATCACCTCTTGCAGTACGCCGTGATGGGCGAGGCGTACATGCGGCATGTTATGGGCAAGCCGAAACCCAAAGTCGCGCTGCTGAACGTCGGGGAAGAGGAGACGAAGGGCACCGATTTCATCCGAGAGACGTATGGTCTGCTGGAAGCCTCCGGGGCGAACTTCATCGGCAACGCGGAGGGGAGGGACTTGTTTGCCGGGACCATTGATGTCATTGTCTGTGACGGATTTGTCGGCAACGTCGCCCTGAAGACGGCCGAGAGCTTGGCGAAAGCCATCAGCCAAGTCCTCAAACGCTCGTTGGCGATGAGTCCCATCACGCGGCTTGGCGCGTGGCTGTCTCAATCGGCGTTCAAGGCGTTGCGGCAGGAGGTTGATTACGCCGAATACGGCGGCGCCCCCTTATTAGGAGTCAACGGCGTCTGCATCATCGCGCATGGGGCATCCACCGCCAAGGCCATCAAGAATGCTATCCGGGTGGGGTACGAATCGGCGCGGCATGACGTCAACCGCCACCTGACCGACGCCCTCCAGCGCCATACCCAGCCTGTTCGAGCATGACGCAATCGCCCTCGAAGAACCGCGTCGGCGTCGTGGGACTCGGCATGAGTGTCCCCACGAAAGTCCTCACCAACTTCGATTTGGAGAAGATGGTGGAGACCTCGGATGAGTGGATTCTCGAACGAACCGGCATCCGTGAGCGCCGCATCGCGGAGCCGGGAACCACCACGAGCGAGCTCGCCTATCCCGCCGCGGTGGAGGCGCTCAAACAGGCCGGATTGAAGGCTTCTGACGTCGATCTGATCATCGTCGGGACGACCTCGCCGGATATGGTGTTTCCCTCAACCGCCTGTGTCCTCCAACATCGCTTAGGCTCGACGTCCGCCGCCTGCTTTGACCTCTCGGCGGCCTGCTCCGGGTCAGTCTTTGCGATGATCACCGCGGAGCAATACTTGGCCACCGGCCGCTACAAGAATGCGCTCGTCATCGGCGCAGAAATCATTTCCAACTTTGTCGACTGGACGGACCGATCAACGTGCGTGCTCTTTGGTGACGGGGCCGGGGCGTGCGTGATGACGAAGGTGGATCGAGGCGGCATCCTCACCACCGACATGGGCTCGGACGGCTCCGCCGGGGAGCTGTTGTACATCCCGGCAGGGGGAACCAAACATCCGGCCTCACATACCTCCATCGATCAACGGTTGCATTATCTGCGGATGAACGGGACGGAGGTCTTCAAGCTGGCGGTGCGTCAAATGGCCGACTCGGCGAAGAATGTGCTCACCGCGGCCGGATTGAGCGTCGCTGATGTGGATTGCTTCATTCCTCACCAGGCGAATCTTCGGATCATCCAAGCCGTGGCCAAACGGGCTGGCGTCCCCATGGACAAAGTGTTTGTCAATGCGGATCGCTACGGAAATACCTCGGCTGCCTCCAACCTCATCGCTCTGTACGAAGCCGTCCAGCAAGGCACCATCAAGCAGGGCAATCGCGTCGTCCTCGTCGCCTTCGGCGCGGGCCTCACCTGGGGCTCCATCCTCCTCGAGTGGTAGTCTACGAGCTATCCAGCGATCGAGCAATCGAGCTATCAAGCACCATGAAAACCTCAAAGACATTCAAAGACCTTGTCGTTTGGCGAAAGGCCGATGAGCTTTTTCATCTCGTCTGCGAGGACGTAAAGCGATGGCAAAATGGTCGGATGCATCATGCGATTGACCTACAGTTGCTTGATGCGGTGGGTTCAATCAGTGCGAATATCGCTGAAGGTTATGGACGAGGGAGCCCGAGAGAGTTCGAACAGTTTTTGCGGTATAGTCGTGGCTCCGCTGCGGAATCGGACAATTGGTTATGGAAGGCACAACAACAGGGCTTCATCACACACGAGCGCTACGCAGAATATGCGCAAAGATTGGAAGAACTCTGTCGGATGCTTGGCTCCTTTATCTATGAGTTGCGAAAACAACCTTCCCGACGTCCTCAGCTCGATAGCCCGATAGCCCGACAGCCCGATAGCTCGATAGCTCGATAGCCTTCTTCATGACAATAACTGGCACCGCAGCGTATTTGTTTCCTGGCCAGGGGGCGCAGACGGTCGGCATGGGCAAGACCTTCTACGACCGCTTCGCAGAATCCCGCGACCTCTACAAACGCGCCAACACCCACCTCGGATTTGACGTCGCCGCCTTGTGTTTTGAGGGTCCCCTTGAGGAGTTG
>JACQRA010000116.1 GCA_016206725.1 Candidatus Omnitrophota bacterium | reverse complement strand
GTTGCAGGAGCGCATCACCTCCACCAAGCGAGGCTCCATCACCTCGGTGCAGGCGGTCTACGTGCCGGCGGATGATCTGACCGATCCGGCGCCGGCGGCGACCTTTTCGCATCTGGATGCGACGACGGTACTCTCGCGGCAGATCGCCGAGCTTGGGATTTACCCGGCGGTTGATCCGTTGGACTCCACCTCGCGCCTCCTCGATCCGCGCATCGTCGGCGAGGAGCACTATCAAGTGGCGCACAGCGTGCAGCGGATTCTCCAGCGCTACAAAGACCTGCGCGACATCATCGCGATCCTCGGGATGGATGAGCTGACCGAAGACGACAAGCTCATCGTCTACCGCGCCCGCAAGATCCAGCGCTTTCTCTCACAGCCGTTCTTCGTGGCCGAGGCTTTCACCGGACGATCCGGCAAGTACGTCAAGCGACAGGAAACGGTGCGTGGGTTCAAGATGATCATCGAGGGGAAGCTCGACCACATCCCAGAACAGTGTTTCTATATGCGAGGCGCAGTGGATGAAGCGATTGAAGAAGCCAAGCGCCTTGAAGCCGCCGCGCAACCGCAGGACGCTGCGGCGAAATAAGCATGGCTGACGCCATTCGCTTGCGCGTGTTGACTGACACCGGCGTGGCGCTGGACGAGGAAGCGGTCTCCATTCGAGCGCCCGGAGAGATCGGTTACCTCGGCATCCTACGCCATCATGCCCCGCTGGTCACAACGCTTTCACCAGGGAAGCTCACCTGGCGCAGAGCCGACGGTCATTCATTGACGCGACGCCTCGACGGAGGATTCCTTGAAGTGTTGCGCAACCGCGTGACGATTCTGGCCCAATCTTTCGACGAGGCGACGGCATGATTGGTGATCTCATCTTTACCAAGCGGGATTGGATCTGGTACGCCCTCGGCGTTCTCCTCACACCTGTCCTCTTCGCCCAGATGGGGCTGAGTCTTCCACAGACCCTCGCACTCGGCGGATTCTGTGTCGTGCTCTACGGGGCGATTTTCTTCTGGCAGTACCGCTTAGCCTTCGCGTGCTTCGGCATCTCGCTGTTGATGGTGACCGGCCTGCTCGATGTACCCCACCTGATCGAGTTCGCCGGGCTGGACATCATCCTGTTTCTCATCGCGATGATGACGGTGATCGGCTTCCTCGAGGAGAAGCATTTCTTCGAGGTGGTCATCGATCGCCTGCTGTTGCTGGTCGGTCCGCACCCTAAGCGCATCATGATCGTGATGATGACGTTGGCCGCGATCTCCGCCGCGCTCGTGGATGAGGTGACCTCGATCCTCTTTATCGTGGCGGCGATGCTCAATCTGCTCGGCCGCTCCAAGCTCAACCCCATCCCTTACATCCTCATGCTCGTCTTCACGACGAACATCGGCTCCAGCGCCACCGTCGTCGGCAATCCCGTCGGGGTCATCATCGCCCTGCGCAGCGGCCTGACGTTCCTCGACTTCATCCGATGGGCCACACCGATCTCGATCGTCTGCTTGGTGCTGACGATTCTGCTGTGCCTCAGGCTGTTTGGCCGAGACATCAAGCGGCTCAAAGAGGTGCTGGAGGGTCGGCGCGGTGAACGGACGTTGGAACATTTCTTGGAGGAGGGACGAATCAGCAAGCGCGGCGTGCGCATCGCCGGCTGGCTCTTTGCGGGAGTCATCCTCGGCTTGATCTTGCACCACCCGATCGAACATTGGCTGCATCTGCCGAAGAACACCATGCTGTTGGGCGTGGCGCTGCTGGGAGCGGGCATCGCGCTGGCCATCAGTGGCGAGAAGGCGCGCGCGCTGGTGGAGAAGCGCGTGGACTGGTGGACGCTCACGTTTTTCATCCTGCTCTTCGCCTCCGTGGGAACCCTCAAGCAAACCGGCGTGACCAGCGTCATTGCGACACGGATCATCGAGCTTTCCGGCGGCGACATCCCGATCTTGACCTCGCTCTTCGCCTGGAGCTCGTGGGGGCTGACGGCGGTGATGGACAACGTCCTGGCCGTGGCGACGTTCGTGCCGATCGTCAATGATGTGGCGAACGCCGGTCTCCAAACGTTTCCGTTATGGTGGGCGATGTTGATGGGCGGGACGCTGGGCGGCAACGCCACGCTGATCGGCTCGACCGCCAACATCGTGGCGGCCGGCCTCTTGGAGCGCCGCGAACTGGGCACCATCACCTTCCAGCAGTGGCTCAAGCCCGGCATGGTCGTGGCCATCCTGACCATGCTTGTGGCTTTATTCCTGGTGCTTCTCCAACTGCCGCTCATGCCGTCCGTGGTTTCCGCGACAGCCGTTCACTAAGCGTGACGACGTTCGCCCTCGTCGGGTATAATAAGCCAACGAGGGCGATTAGCTCAGTTGGTTAGAGCGTCTCCTTTACACGGAGAAGGTCCCTGGCTCGAGCCCAGGATCGCCCAGTTAATCGAAAGAGAACAGAGAGGTGAAGATCATGAACAAATCCTGGCTCACGGTATCACTTGGGCTCGCGTTGCTCGTGAGCGCCTCAGGGTGCGCGGTCGCCGTCATTGAAGACGGAGAAGCCGGCGTTCGAGCCGATTTCGGCAAGATCGCTGACCAGCCGTTGGGAACGGGATGGCATTGGTACATGCCGATGGTCAGTTGGATCGAGACATGGAACGTCAAGACTCAAGCCCTCAAGGAGCAAGCCAGCGTGCCCTCCTCCGAAGGGCTGATCTCTCAACTCGACGTCTCGGTCATCTACAACACCCCGATTGAGAAGGTGGTGTCGGTTCGCAAGACCATTGGGAGGGACTACCGCGACACGGTGCTCGACCCCTACGTCAGGGAGGCGATTCGGAATATCGTCAGCGGCTATCAGGTCAAGGCGCTCTTTAGCGACGCGGGCCGGAAAGAAATCGGGGAGAGCATCCTCGCGTTTCTCAAGGAAAAGCTTCAACCGCGTGGCTTGACGATCCAAGACGTGCTGTTGCGCGACGTACGCTTGCCGCCGAGCTTCGCCCAG
>JACQRA010000115.1 GCA_016206725.1 Candidatus Omnitrophota bacterium | reverse complement strand
TGTTTGTGTCCCCAATTTGCCCAATTTGCCCGACGGAGCTCATGATGGTTGACGAACCGCGCAAACGAGTGGACGAATCGTGGAAGGAGCAGGTGGAGCGGGAAAAACACGCTCCCCCTTCCAAAGAGCCGACCCGAGAGCCGGCCGGCCAGCCGGTGGGCGAGCCCCGGGGTGATGCGGAACCGGGCATGCCGCAAGCCCGCTTCGACCTGTTTGTCTCGGGTCTGGCGATGGAAGCCTTGATTGCGTTGGGCGACGCCCCGCATCCGCAAACCCGCAAGGCCATGCCGAACCTTCCCCAAGCCCGCTACCTGATTGACCTGCTCGGCGTGCTTGAAGAGAAAACCCGCGGCAATCTCTCGGTAGACGAAGAGCGATTGCTCAAAGACACCCTGTATCAACTCCGGATGCGCTATCTGGCTAAGACGGGCGGCAGCTAAGCGGCGATGGGGCTCATCATCAGCATGTTCCTGGTCATCGTCGCGCTCGTCGTAGCCGGTGTATGGCTGAGAAACCAATTCCCGAAACTTGCGCGTCAGGTACTCAAGGAGACCGGAGAGGATTT
Source organism: Candidatus Omnitrophota bacterium (assembly GCA_016206725.1). Lineage (GTDB taxonomy): Bacteria > Omnitrophota > Gorgyraeia > Aquiviventales > Aquiviventaceae > CAZUWM01. Next base: position 4,076 of record JACQRA010000115.1, on the reverse strand, counting down.
TCTCGCGCTGGCGAAAAAAGAGCTTGAGCTGGAGCATCAGAAAGGATTGTCGGAGCTCCACGCAAAGAAAACAGCTGTGGAGAATGCCGTGACCGGATTGCAGGATCAGTTGCACCGGTATGAAGCGCTGGTCAGGGAGTTTGAGTCGGACCGGGACCGGAAATACGGACAGCTCAAGAGCGAGCTGGCCCACGTGACCCGGGAAACCGACACGCTTCGATCGACGACCGCCAACCTGGTCGCTGTGCTGGGAAATTCCCGCGTGCGCGGCCAGTGGGGACAGAAGATGGCGGAGGATATCTTGCGCTTGTGCGGCCTCCAAGAGGGCATTCACTATCATCGGGAGAAAGAGGTCGGGACCGGTCGACCAGACTACACGTTCCTCTTACCCGATGAGCACACCTTGTTCATGGATGTGAAGTTTCCCCTCGACCATTATAGGAAGGTGGTGGAAAGCACCCGCGAGGAAGAGCGGCTGCAGCATCGCGAGGCGTTCATCAGAGACGTCAGAGAGCATCTTCGTGAGATGGAGCGAAGGGATTACCTCGCTCAAACCGATCAGTCCGTTGACTACATCCTGATTTTTATCCCGAACGAGCAAGTCTATGGGCTGGTGAATGAGTGGATGCCCCTGTTGATTGATGAGTGCCTTCAGAAAAAAATCATCCTCTGCGGCCCATGGACCCTGTATGCGGTTGTCCGCATTATTCTGCAAGCGTGGCAGAACTATCATTTTTCCGTGGCGATCCGGGACATCGTCAAAGAAATCAATCGATTCAGACACGATTATGGAACATTCAAAGATCGGTTCGAGGAGTTGGGAAAGTTGCTGCAGAAAGTGAGTGACGAGTATCACGACATCTCCGCCAAGAGCTATCAACGCTTGGAGCATCGGGTGAAGCGGATTGAGGAGTATCGGAAAGGGCAAGGAATTCCGGAAGAGTCCGTCGAGTCCGACACGGAACCGTTGAAGCAGCTCTCCAGTATAGGAGCCATGCATGATTGATCCGAAATTGCTCGACATCCTGGCGTGTCCGTTGTGCAAGACGGAAGTCAAACTTGATGGTGATCGGTTGGTGTGCGTCCAATGCGGCCGTCGGTACCCGATTCGGGACGGGATTCCGGTGATGCTGGTTGAGGAAGCCGAGCTCCCGTCACAATGAGAAAGTCAGAAGTGAAAATCCTGGTGATTCATGGGCCGAATCTGCAATTGCTGGGCACGCGGCAGCCCGGGGTCTACGGGAAACAGAGCCTGGCGGCCATCAACCGGCTTCTTCGGCAGGATGCGGCGCGAACTGGGGCCCGCTTGACGATCGTGCAGTCCAACCATGAAGGGGAAATCGTCGACGCCATCGGGAAAGCCAAGGGGGCGTACCAGGCCATCGTGATCAATCCGGCGGCCTACACGCACACCAGTGTCGCGATCCGTGACGCCATCGAAGCGTGCGGGGTGCCGGCGATTGAGGTGCACCTCTCGAACATTTACGCCCGCGAGAAATTCCGGCAGACGTCGCTCATCGCGCCGGTCTGTCACGGTCAAGTCAGCGGATTCGGCGTGCTGAGTTATCGGTTAGGGTTGCAAGCAGCGATTCATGCCGTCAAAACATGATCTCCACCAACGAGTTCAAAACTGGCTTGGCCATCCGGGTTGACGGGACGCTCTACATCATTGAAGAATACCAGCATGTCAAGCCGGGGAAGGGCGGGGCGTTCATGCGCACCAAACTGCGGCACTTGACGCAGGGCTCCGTGATTGAGCGAACGTTCCGCGCGGGAGAGAAATTTGAAGAGGCCTTCATTGACGAGCGGTCGCTGCAGTTTCTCTACAAGTCCGGGACGGACTACCACTTCATGGATCTGGAGACGTACGAGGACCGGCTGGTGGCCGAAGCCGCCATCGGCCCCTCGGCGGGATTCGTGAAGGAGAGCATGGAGCTCAAGGGCCGCTTCCATGAGGGGGCGCTGATCGGGGTCGAGCTGCCGATTTTCGTCGATCTGAAGATCGAGTATACGGAGCCGGGGATTCGGGGGGATACCTCCAAAGGGGGCAACAAGCCGGCGAAACTGGAGACCGGTGTCACGGTGCAAGTCCCCCTCTTCATTGAGGCGGGGGAGACGATTCGCATTGATACGCGGACCGGCGCGTACGTCTCGCGAGCCTAGGAGAGCGACATGGACAAACGCAACCGAGCCTCAGAGCGAGAAGCCTTCAAGCTCATTGAAGAGATGCTGCAGTTGATGGAGAGCCGTTCCTTGGTCGAGCTGGAGTTGGAACATGAAGGGATGCGCATCCGTTTGAAGAAAGCCTCGCCGGTTCAGGGGCCGCAGCTCGTCGAATACGTCTCCGGCACGCCGCAGCCCGCAACACCGGCCTCAGCGTCTCCTCCTGGGAAGGCGGCTGAAGAGGGCGGCCGGCGGGTGGTCATTAAATCCCCCATGGTGGGGACCTTCTACCGCGCGCCGGCGCCGGATGCCCCGCCGTTTGTGGACGTGGGGCAAGAGATCGAAGAAGGCCAAGTGGTCTGCATCATTGAAGCGATGAAGCTGATGAACGAAATCAAATCCGAAGTGGCGGGGCGTGTGGTGGAGATCTTCGGTGAGAACGGCGACGCCGTGGAATTCGGCCAGTCGCTCTTTGCCATTGAACCCCGTTGATGTTCTCGAAAATTCTCGTGGCCAATCGGGGCGAGATTGCCGTGCGGGTCATTCGGGCCTGCAAGGAGATGAGCATCAAAACGGTCGCCGTCTACTCGGAGGCCGACCGCAACGCCCTGCACGTGCGCCTGGCGGATGAAGCGATCTGCATCGGCCCTCCACGATCCGAACACAGCTATCTGAATGTCCCCACCATCATCAGCGCGGCGGAGATCACGGACGTCGACGCGATTCATCCGGGCTACGGCTTCCTCTCCGAAAACGCTCATTTCGCGGAAATCTGCGACTCGTGCAATATCACCTTCATCGGTCCCGGCGCGAAGACGATCCGCCTCTTAGGGGATAAGATCGCCGCCAAGGACGTGATGCGCAAAGCGGGCGTGCCGATCATTCCCGGCAGCCTCACGGCGATCAAAAACAAAGAAGACGCGCTCAATACCGCCAGGCGGATTCAATACCCCGTGATCCTCAAGGCGGCCGCGGGGGGCGGAGGGCGCGGGATGCGGGTGTGTCACAACGATGTCCGCTTGGTCAGCGCGCTCATGACGTGCCAAGCCGAAGCCCAGGCGAGCTTCGGCAGCAGCGACATCTTTGTGGAGAAATACATCGAGCAGCCGCGGCACGTGGAGTTCCAAATCCTGGCCGACCGGCATGGTCATAGCATTCATCTGGGCGAGCGCGACTGCACGATCCAGCGCCGGCATCAGAAACTCGTTGAGGAGTCTCCCTCGCCGGCGGTCGACGCCAAATTGCGCCGCAAGATGGGCGAGATGGCGATCCGAGTGGCGAAGGCGGCGGGTTACACGACGGTCGGGACCGTCGAATTCCTGCTCGATCGGGAAGGGAATTTCTATTTCATCGAAGTCAACACCCGCATTCAGGTCGAGCACCCGGTCACGGAGACCGTCACCGGCATCGATCTCATCAAGGAACAGATTCGCACGGCCTTCGGGGAAGGGCTCAACATGAAACAGGATGATGTGGTGATCAGGGGATGGGCGATCGAGTGTCGGATCAACGCCGCCGACCCGAGCAACGGATTTTCCCCCAGCCCCGGCCGCATCCAGGTCTACCATCAACCAGGCGGGCCGGGCGTGCGGGTTGATACCCATGTCTATGCCGGCTATGAAGTCCCCCCCTATTACGATTCGTTGCTGGCGAAGCTGATCGTCTACGGACGGACGCGTCAGGAGGCGATTCGAGTGATGCAGCGCTCGTTGGACGAATTCATCGTCGAGCCGATTCGGACGACCATTCCGCTTCATAAGCAGATTTTCAGCGATCCGACCTTTTGGCGAGGTCACATCTCAACCGATTACGTGGATCAGTTGTTGGGTGTTCGAGAGACGTAGCACAGATCGCACAGAGAAAAGCGCCACACCACAGATGCCACAGAGGGAATTTATCTGTGCCATCTGTGT
>JACQRA010000118.1 GCA_016206725.1 Candidatus Omnitrophota bacterium | reverse complement strand
TCGAGGCGCGCCTCCACGTCTGGAGAGCACGCGCGAAAAAATCTCCAGATTCTCCTCCACACTGGTCCTCGTGAACGATCCCTGCCTCGGGTGACGCCGCAGACCCATCAGGCGCCGAGGGATGTTCGCCGCTCGACATCGCGGCAGCAACCGCATGTACAGATCCCAATCCGCCGAGTACCGGTACCGCTCATCATAGCCACCGACTCCCAACAGCAATTGCCGGCGTACCAACAGCGTGCCGTGGATCATGGGGACGACGCGCAAGAGTTGGCGTTTGATGGCCGCGTCGTCCGCCGGCTTGTCAATGACATCCTCGATCTGGTCAGGATAATCGCGGAACACCCAGGCGCACGTCCCCACGCAGTCGAGCGTCGGCTCGTCATGGACCGCCCGCAACTGGGCCTCGAGCCGCTGCGGCGCGGCGTAGTCGTCGGCATCCATCCGGGCGATCCACGGCGTGGAGGTCTGCCGCAGCCCAAGGTTCAGCGCGGCGGTCTGGCCGACGTTCCGCTCCACACGCAGCAGCTCAATGCGCGGGTCGTGAAACGACAGGATCACCTCGCGGGTCGTATCAGTCGAGGCGTCATCAACGATCAGCAGGCGAAACTGCGGCATCGTTTGGGCCAGCAGGCTCTCAAGCGCCATCCGGAGGTACGGTGCGCCGTTGTGGACGGCCATCAGGATCGTCACCGGAGCCTCGAGCCTCGCGGCGCGCTCCACCATCACGGCTCCACCGGTGGGGAGCAGGAGAGCTTGGGTCGCCCGGCCGCCGTCCGCTGGCTGAGCGTCCGTTCGCGATCGGCGAGGAATCGTTGCAATCCCTCTCGACACGACGGCGCCGTGAGCGCCGTCAGCTCCTCGCACCGTTGGCTGGTCATGGAGGTGTCTTTTGGACGCGAGGCTGCCAACGGGGCGTCCTCCACCGAGCCGGATCGCGCATGGGCCGTCGAGAACCGCCCGACCTCGGCCATGAGCCGGCCAAATTGCTCCTTGGACACGCGGTCGCGACCTCCCACATGCAGCACGCCGCGGTAGGGCTGGTCTAGCAGCGCCAGCAACCTGTCCACGAAATCCACGACGTAGATCGGCGTGAAGTAGACATCGTGAAAGAGCGTCACGTCCCGACCCTCGCGGAGGGATTGATACACCCATTCTCCAGCCGTTCGCTTGCGTCCTGACGACCAGCCATAGAAATTTGTCCGAATCACCAGATGATTGACCGTCGACTCCATGACGGCCTGTTCTCCCCGCCACTTCGAGCGACCGTACGCCGTGCGAGGAACCGGCGGGGTGCCTTCGGAGGCGAAGCGCTCCTGGCCTGACAACACGCCGTCGGTTGAGATGTACACCATCAGGCATGTCGGCGCCAGGACGCGGGCGATGGCCCGCGTGAGACCTGCGTTGACGGCGTCCGCCCGTCCGGGATCCCGTTCACACACATCGACATTGGTCAAGGCCGCGCAGTGAATGACCACCTCCGGATCCGCCTCAGCGATGATCCGTGGCAGCAGATCAGGCGCTTCGAGATCGGCTTGAATGAGGCGCACCGGCTCATCACCCCACCAGGGGTGTCGGTCCACTCCTGTGACGTCGTGATCCCGGTTGAGGGCCGCCATGACGTGGGCGCCGAGCAGACCGCTCGCTCCTGTGATCACGACGCGCCGGGTCATCAGCCGCGCCCCTCCAACCAGCTCACCACGTTGCGCGCGCATTGCCATTCCATGGCGGCGCGGGACGCGACGGTGAGCGACCCCACGTGAGGCGTGCAGAGGACCTGCGGGAGCTGCGCCAGCGGCCCGTGATACGGCTCGGTCGCAAACACATCCAGGGCCGCCCCGGCTAGGCGCCCCTCCACCAGCAGATCGTAGAGCGCCTGCTCATCAATGAGGAAACCGCGCGACGTATTGACCAGGACGCTGCCCCGTCTCATTCGCGTCAGCTCCTGGCGTCCAAGCAGGACCCCCTCCTCAGGGCGGCGGCTCACATGGAGGGAGACGAGATCCGCCCGGCCCAACAGCGCATCCAGGGGGCAGGCATCGACCCCGTCTGGGAGAGCTTTCCCATCCAGCTGCGGATCGGTGATCAACAACGTCGGGCCAAAGGCCTGAAGATAGCGTCCCACGGCCTGCCCAACTCGTCCATACCCGATCAGCCCGATACACCATTCCGAGACCAATCGGCCGGTGCGCTTGGTCCAGCGCCCAGCGTGACTGTCGCTGTGGTGGAGGGGAAGATTCCTGGCCGATGCCAGGATCATCGCCAGGGTGAGTTGGGCGACCGCTTCCACCACGGCATCCGGCGTCGTCAAGATCGTGACGCCGACGCGACGCGCCGCGTCCAGATCGATGGCATCCGTCCCCGTCCCGCAGCGGCTGATGCACCGCAGCCGCGGGAGGCTGTTCAGCAACGTCCCATCATAGGGTTCGACGCCGGCGATGACCGCGTCGGCGTCCTTCAGCCATTCCCGACAATCCTGCGCCGTCATCCGGCGTCCCAAGGTATTTTCCCGAACCTCACAGCCGGCACGGCGCAGCAGCTCGCGCGGACCAGGATCAGTCTCGCAGAATTGCTGCAGCGTCACGACGACCACCGGCCGGCTCATCCGGCTGTCTCCTGGATGGCTTGGAACGCCTCGTGTTGCGCGGGATCCTCATCAAGACACCGCACCGCCAGCTCGACCTCACGAGGCTCATTGACGCCGGGGTAGCTCTTCGCGAACTCTACCGCACGAAGGATCACGTCATGCTCGAGGATGCGCGACTGATCGATCTGCTCCGCCGCTTCAAGCGGCGTGCGGACCCATTGGGCGTAGCGCGCCAAAAAATCTCGACGGTAGCCCAGGATGCCCACGATCTTCCGGATGGGCTCCCACGGAGGTCCCACCCGATCCGTCAGCCAAGAAAAATCGCGGGCGCACAACATGATCCGTCCAGAAGTCGACACCACGCCCTTGACGATGGAGGAATCCGCCAACTCCTCGGCCTGCGTCATCCGCGTCACGGCGTTCCAGGCGGGGATGTCCGGCTCGGCTTCCATCGCCTCGACCATGCGATCAAGATCCCTCGGAAGCACCAAGAGTTCGTCGCCCTGGACATTCACGACGTGGGTGCACGCCAGTTCGCGCATGGCTTCTGCCACGCGATCGGTCGCCGCGGGATGCCGAGGCGAGGTCATCACGCAGCGGCCTCCGTACCGCTCCACGACCCTCATGATCGCCTCATCGCACGTGGCCACCACCACCTCAGTGAAGCGGCGACAGCGCAGCGCCCTCCGACGGACATGCTCCACCATGGGCAGACCGTGGATGTCGAGGAGCGGCTTGCCAGGGAGGCGGCTGGAGCCCATCCGCGCCGGGATAATCGCCGCAATGCGGGTTTGAGGCATCTCGCTTCCTATATATAAGGGGTTACTGCGGCAGTGTCCCGCAATCCACGTTGAGACACTGCCCGGTCACGGCCGAGGCGGCCCCACTGGCGAGGAAGAGCACGACGGCCGCCACCTCTTCCTGTGTCGGCAATCGGCCCAGCGCGGTCTGCGTAGCCGCAAAGGTCTTCAGGTACTGTCCGACCCCCTGCTCCTGCGCCGGGGAACTGCGCTGCGAAAGCGCTTCGAGCAGCTGCTCGGTCTCCACGTACACCGGGCAGACCGCATTCACGCGGATCCCTCGCGGCCCTAGCTCCTTCGCCAAGGCCTGGGTGATCCCGTTGACCGCAAACTTGGCCGCGCAGTAGGCGCTGTTGTTGGCGCTCCCCCGCTTGCCCGCAAGGCTTGAGACGTTCACAATGCAGCCGTCCCTGGAGAGGAGTGGGGCGGACGCCGCACAGCCCCAGAGCGTGCCGAGCAGACTGGTTGCAATGATCTCCTCGGCAAGCGGCTCGTCAAGATCTTCCACGGACCGCCACCGAGACACACCCGCGCAATTCACCAACACATCGAGCCGCCCAAACCGTTCCACGACGTCATGCAGGAACAGGCGCATCGCGGCCCGATCCCGGACGTCCACCTGACGATGCCAGATGTCCATCGGCAACGAGGGATCGCGCGGCGACCGGGAGCAGATCGCCACCGTCTCCCCGAGGCGCCGAAAGTGTTCGGTGATCGCTCGGCCGATTCCCCGTGTGCCGCCGCTCACCACCACGACCCGTCCATGTCCCTTCGTCATCGCAGCGTCGCGCGTTCGAAGACCATGCCCGTTCGCTTGAAGTCGGAATCGCTCGAGACTTCCCGCGCCTTGAGGGTTCGGTAGGGCTCGAAATAAAACCCTTGATCGCTGATCGCCTGCGTCCAGGACCAATCCACCTGGAAACTGGGGTGGGAATACCCGGTTGGGCTGTGCGGACCGCCGGGGGAGGCGAGCGCCAGCACCAGGCAGCGCGCTGAGTTGCGCGTCAATGTTTCAATGAGGTGGCGAACCACGTGAGAGGGCGATGGCTCAGACACCCTGTCCCACCAGACCAGATCATATCGCTGCGGGGCACGATAGGGCCCCGACCTCAGATCATGGTGGAAGGACCCGACAGGCAGAGGGGGCTGGGAACCGTCGGGGTCGTAGTGCACGAGGTGGACGTTGGGCATCCCGTCAAGGCCGGGATGACCACCTGTTCCGCGACCGAGGAGCGCCGAGCGAATCCCGTAGCTCATCTGCAGATACTCCAGGGAACGCGGATCTGGCGAGGGTTCCCCCTCGCGACGAGCGGCGTGCGGGCCACGGGGGATCGCACGCGCCGCGACCGTCTTGGTGAGGCGTCTGGCTAACGTCTTCGAGAGCTCGGAGAGATTCTTCCCCACGCTCGCCCGCTCCCATTGTCCCAAGGCGCTGCGCCGGACCTGGTCCAGGTTGAAGAGACTGAGCAGGTGCGCGTACCGCGCAAAGGCGGTGGCCTTGATCACGCGCTGCACATTCGGGATCCACACGCGGGACCCATGGCTGATCGACGTGATATCATTCAGCATGCGGATCAGCTTCTGAGGATCGCGCGCGCGCCCGTGGATGATCTTGACCCGGTGCTGGAAACTGACACACTTGTCGATCAGCCGCAGGTTGTACTCTTTGGGCAGCGTGATGAACCGGAGGTCCGTGTTCACCAAGGCCCGCACCAAGGCTCCCTGGTCGGCCGGCTCCAAGGGGGCTAACGCCAGATATTCCTGCCGCCAGTTCTCGAAGAGTTGCCGTGCCGCCGCCGACTTGCGAAACATGAAGAACCCGCAGTTATAGTAGTTCAGGGCGGCATACCCTCCGCGCATTCCCAGAATGAATCCGCGGGCCGGATGCGATTCATCCGGCACGGCGACAAAGTCGAATGTCTCCAGCAAATCGAAGAGGTCCTCGATCGGCCCGGCGACATAGGTGTCGTCATCCAGATAGATGGTCTTCTGGTAGGGGGAGAGCTCGAAGATCTTCGTGCGCAACACCCAAAATGATTCCTGCGAGGGCTGCCAGGCGACGCATCGAATCTGATCGAGCGAGAGCGCGGGGTGGCGACGGGTCACGTAGCCCTTGCCGGCCTCATCCGTGATGAGACAGATACGGGCCGTTGGGTTGTGCGTCCGAAGCGTCTGACAGGAGACCGCCATCTCCTCCAGGTACGGCTCACCGAAGGCCACATAGACGAATCCGGCTGAATGGTCATGGGCCATCGATCCGCTCATCAGGAGATCCCTCCTGCGACATGCCGGCGGACCCAGACCTCGTTCGAGCTCTTTCCTGAGGGGTCGTGCCATTCGCGGACCAACCCTGCCTCTTCCAGGAGAGCCCTGCAGGCGGCGCGCGCGGCTTCCTCGGGTGGCGGTTCCATGATCAACGATCGCAGCGTCGTCGCCCTGAGCGTCCGCGGCGCCCCTTCCAAAATCTCCAACTCCGTCCCGTCAACATCGAGCTTCATACAGTGCGGCCACACTCCCAGCTCCTCACAGAATTGGTCGAGGGGCAGCACGTAGATCCCCTCGCGACCAATCACGGGACGCCCCATCTTGGTCCGGTCCATCGGCCCTCGCGACACCGAATGCAGGGCCGCCCCGGGCGTGAAATCTTGCAGGTGCAGGGTGCTCAGGCCGGCGCGGCGGCCGAGCGCAACCGCATAGAGCTCAACGCGATTCGTGAGATGGTTCTCCATCACGTTGTCTCTCAAGAGGTGCGCATTGGCGTATTCCGGCTCGACAGCGATGACCCGGGCGTTCGGATGGCGACGCGCGGCATAGAGCGTGTACACCCCGATATTCGCCCCCACATCAATGAACACATCCCCGTCGCGCATCCAGCGATCGAGCCAGTCGAGCGTTTCGGGCTCCTTCGTGTTATAGGTGACGCACCGCGCCCGGGTGATCCAGTTGTCGCACTGGAGGGTGAACCGCAGCCCCCGCGACGCGACCCGACGCCGCGGTGTCATGGCCTGCGCAGCCTTCCAGCGCAACTGGTGCCAGGCGTGGCGCCAACGACCCTCACGCGCCATCAAATGGTCATGGCGGTAAAGCCACCGTCCACCGCCACAATAGCTCCCGTCACAAAGCTGGCGGCATCAGAAGCCAGCCACAACACCACCCCGGCCAATTCCTCAGGCCGGCCGAAGCGACGCATGGGCGTATGCCGCAGGATGTCGACCTTGCGCGGCGCATCAATGAAATGCGTCATGCTCCACTGTGTCGGAAAGAATCCCGGCCGCAGCGCATTGACTCGCACATGAAACGGCGCCCACTCGCGCGCGAGATTTTGCGTCAGGTTCGTCACCCCGGCTTTCGCGGTCGAATAGACGAAGGCTTTGGACAACGGGGGCCCCATCGAGACGGAGGTAAAGTTCACGATGCTCCCCGAACGCTGTTTCACCATCGCCTCGCCGAAGACCTGGCAGGCCCACAGCGTTCCCAACAGGTTGACATCCATGATGCGGTGGAATTCTTCTTCGGTGATGTCGAAGAACGGCGTGGGGGCATTGATGCCGGCGCCATTGAGCAGCACGTCAACACGTCGATAGCGACCGAGGATCGCATCTCGACACCGCGTCAGATCTTCCTTCGACGTGACATCGCACCGCAGATGAGCGATCGTCTTGCGCGCAGCCGCGAAGGGACGCTCGCGTCCGTTGAGATCAATGGTCACCACGCGCATGCCGGATTCATGCATCGCCTTCGCCAAGACTGAACAGAGGTGGCCGGCTCCGCCGATGACCGCGGCCACTTTCCCCCGGAGGCCGAATCGCTGACCGAGCGTCATCTTGTCGCGAAGGCGCGATGTCGTTGTGTGATCTCGCGCATCCGCTCGCTCCACTTCCACAACACAAACACATCCGAGGCTAAGACGACAAAGGTGTAGCCTTGCGCAAACGCCGCGGCAATTCCCTCGGCGGTCGGCTCAATGAGCTGCGTCCCACACGCTTTGCGAGATCGTTGACAGGCTGCGATCACCTCCGCGCACGCCTCATGCACCCTGGGATGATCCAACTGGCCTGGCAGATTCAAGGAACCGGAAATGTCATACGGCCCGATCATGACCCCGCTGACTTCCTCGTGCGTGAGGAGCTGGTCAATCGCCTCAACCGCGTGAATGGATTCAATCTGGATGATCAGTGTGCAGCGATCGTTCCAGGTCTTCACATACGCGTCAAACGACGTGCCGTATCCCTGCGCCCTGGCCACCCCGTAGCTACGGCTTCCCTTCGGCGGGTAGTCGCACCACTGAATGAGGCGCTCAATCTCCTCCGGCCGCGAGACGTTGGGCACGATGACGCCGTCCGCCCCGGAATCCAACAGCCGCCGGATCTGCTCGCCGTTGTGCGAGGCGACCCGCGGCAGACAGGCGATCCCGCCCGCCTGGGCCGCCGCGATGATCCGTTGTGACTGTTCCTGATTGATGGTGCTATGCTCCACATCAATTCCGACAAAATCGACCTTGGCGATGCCGAACATCTCCGTGATCGACGGATGCCCCAGCGACGTCCATGCCCCGAAGACCGGCTCGCGCCGGCGCAGCCGGCGGGCCAGGCGCATTCCCGGCTCTATCATAACCGACTCACCTCGCAGGCCGGCTGGCTGCTCGGCGGCATGGCCGGCTCTCCAGAGAGCTCCTCAAGATAGCGAAGCAATGCCTCCGCGCGGCGCTCAACACTGTGGGCTTCCACGGTCCGCCGACCGTGCGCGCGCAGCCGCTCACGCAGCGCTTCATCACCCAGCAGCCGAAAGATCTGCGCGCGCAACGCGTCAGGCTCACCCGGCTGACACACGAGCCCGTTCGTGCCGTCCTCCACGTAATCCCTCACACCCTCCACCCAGGTCGTGATGACGGCCGCCCCGCACGCCATGGCTTGGAGAGGCGGAGCCGGAAACCCGTCAAAGAGGCTCGGGTAGATGAACACGTCGGTCTCCTGCAGCGCCCGCACGTACGCTTCACCGTGCACGTAGCCGAAGTGATGGTCGAACAGCCCCTCGTGGCCTGGCAGGACGTGTCCCAGGCTGCACCATCGGACACGGTCCGTCGGCTGCGCCGCCCGAGCGGCGAGGAGGGCTTCAAGACCTACCGCCTGCCCCTTCTGCGGATGGAGGGAACAGTACAGGGTCACCGTGAGGTGGTCGAATGCCTTCCGCCGTGGAGCGGGGCGGAAACTCTGCACATCGATGCCTCCCGGAATGACTCGCTGCACAGGGATGCCAAGGCGCTCCGCTGCCTCTCGACCATCCACGCTGGTGGCGAGGCGAGGCAGCGTCAAGCGCCGTTCCAGCTCCACGCAGTAGGTCTTCCAGCACGCCTGATCGTCTGAGGAGCCCATCTCCAACTCATAGTTGTTATGGATGAATCCGACTATCTTCATGCCATGCCGGGCATAACCTCTGAGCAGGTGCGGAATGAGATAGCCGTGGTGGACAAGGGTGATCTCCCCTCGCAACTCCTCAGCGGCCTTCGGACTGAGCCAGTAGCGCTCGGCCCGCACGGATGGCGGCACGTCGTACGCGCGGAAGCCGCACCACGTCCGCCGCCCGACGCCGTTCACCACCAGTTCAAGGATGAGGCGCGCCGCCCACCGAAGCCGAAGAGGCCAGGGCAAGCGCTGAATCTGAAACCACTTGAAATCCAGCCAGTCCACCACGGGAAAGAGAATCGTCGTGCGCACCCCATGCGCCGTGAACACCTTTGCCGTATCCGCCACGATCCGCGTGATGCTCGTGGGGAGGTTGTTCGAGAGGAGGATGCGAACGGCCAGCCGTCCTTGTCCGGCACGCGTCATCCCCTGCCCGCCGTCTCCGACGCCTTACAGGAAACCAGGGCGGACCAGTAGTGCGCCCGGTGTTGGCGGTAGAACGCAATCGTCTTGGCGATGCCATCGCGCAGCGAGACCGTCGGCGCCCACCCGATCTCCTTCCGGATTTTCGTCAAGTCGCTGATATAGTCGCCGGTTTCCACGAAATAGCTGCCTTCATTCCAGGGGCTTTCCTGGACGGTTGTTCCGGGGATCATCTCGGCCACCAGCTCGGCCATCTCGCGGAACCGTACGCCGGAGCCACAGCCCACGTTGTACACCTGGCCGACCGCTCGGTCATCCAGCGCCGCGATGAGGAAGGCCTCCACCACATCGCTGACGTAGATGTAGTCCCGCTGCTGTTGCCCGGCACCGTAGATCGTCAGCGGCTCCCCATCGAGCGCGAGCCGGATGAACCAGTTCACGATGCCATATCGGCTGTGCTTCATCTGCTGGCGAGGGCCGTAGGGGTTGGCAATGCGCAGCGAGACGGTGGGCAGTCCGTAGCGCTCAGAGTAAAACCGGTGATACTTCTCCGCCGCCAGCTTGTGGATGCCGTAGATGCTCAGGCAATTCAGCGGGTGGCGCTCGTCAACCGGGTTGTACTCGATGCGCCCATACACGAACCGCGAGCTTGAAAAGACCACCCGTTGATGCGCACCGCTCTCTCGGCAGGCTTCCAGCAGGTTCAATTGTCCCCTGGCGTTGACGTCCAGGTCGGTAAAGACATCGCCATTGCTGTCGATGTAGCTGACCTGAGCGGCGAGATTAAAGAGGTAGTCGGCCCCGGCCACGTAGGTACGCACCAGGGCGCGGTCACGGATGTCGCCTTGGACGAAGGTGATCCGCTCAACGATCCCTGAGAGATTGAACCGGCTGCCGCCGTACTGCGGCAGCATGCCGTCCAAGACCGTGACCTTGGCCCCGAGTTCGACGAGGCGCTCCGCCAGCGTGCTGCCGAGCATCCCGGCCCCGCCAGTGATCAGCACCCGCCGACCCCGAAACGCGTCAAGGTTGACCGCCATCCCAGTCAATGCGCCCCTGTCATGGTCACGTCGGGCGCCCCCTCGCGCTGGAGCGTCCTGCCATCTTCCAGAAATTGCCGGACCGTCTCCTTGCTGTACGGATGGACGAGCATCGTCTCGATGAACTGAGGCACGACCGTGACGATATCCGCTCCGGCCTCAAACCACTCGATGATATTCAACGCCTCGCGCGTGGAGGCGGCGATGATCCTTGCCGGGCTGCCACACGCGTCGAGGAGTTGGCGCAGACGACGCAGCTCCTGCCGCGCGTCATAGCCCATGTTGTTGACCCGTCCGGCGAAGAGCGACACGTAGGTGGCACCCGCCATCGCCGCCAGCAGCCCCTGCTGGGCGCTCATCATGGCGGTCACGTTGATCCGGATGTCCTCCTGCGTCTCAAGCTCGTGGATGAGCCTGAGGTTGTCTGTTTCCCCCTCCGGCCCGTGGATGGGAATCTTCACGTTGATGTTCGCAGCCCAGCCGTGAAACCGGCGCGCCTGCTCCCGCATCTCATCCGAATCGTTCGTCGTCACCTCCACCGACACCGGCAGCGGTTCCACCATCCGCGCGATCTGCTTGCAGCGCTCTTCAATCCCCTCCCAGCCGCCGAGGACGCCGTCCTTCACGAGGATGGTGGGATTCGTCGTGACTCCCCGGATGACCCCCAGCGCATGGTACGTGCGAATCTCCTGCAGGTTCCCGGTATCCAAGAAGATTCCCGTCAACGTCTTCATCGATGTCAGCCCCCCTCTCAATCCAGACCCACGGCGACGGCTTCGGCGAGTTCCAGAGCGCCGAAGGGCTGTTGGTCTTTGGTCAGCACGAACGATTCCAGGACCAGCGCGTCCATCTGGGTGCGCATGAAACACCGGTAGGCATCCTCCGGTGTTGCGACGATCGGTTCACCCCGTATATTAAAGGACGTATTGATGACCACCGGGCAGCTCGTGAGTTGGTCAAAGGCCTTGATGATCTCATAGAATAACGGGTTGGTCTCGTGCCGCACCGTCTGCAGGCGCGCCGAACCGTCCACATGGGTCACCGCCGGGATGGTGGAGCGGATGACCTTCAGCTTGTGGAGCCCCATCGGTTCGGGCGACATCCTGCCTCGCACCGAGTGCTGCGCTCGGCACGAGGTGAGCGACCCCGCCAAAGGCGGGGGAGTCGAAGGGTCCAGCCCAGGCCGTGCCGCGTCAGCGGGCTCCACAGGCAGCCGCCGGCTCTGCGCCACGTTGCGCGGTAACGTCACGAACTCGATACGCGAATCGTCATAGGAGCGCATGATGTCCCGCGTGTCATCGCGTGAGGCATCGTCAATGATCAACAACCGAAACGCCCGGTACGTCTGTGCCAGGACGCTGTCGAGGGCGGTGCGCAGGTACCGCCCTCCGTTGTGCACGGTCATGAGCAGCGTGACTGGTGGAGCCGTCATGCCGCGCGCTCCTTGGCCGGGCCGGTCATCAACCGCTCCCTGAGAAAGGTGAACAGGACATCGGCCTTGACCACGTTGGCAGGTCCCAGGGAGTGCTCCCCGGCGTCGGGAACCTCCGAGGGGTGGTAGGTCCAGAACGCGTCGTAGGCGCTGACCGCCGGCGTGGGATCGCTCAGCCACTCGAGGAAGACCCGGTTCATTGCGTTATGGACGCCGTTGGCAAAGGAGTCGTCGGCCCCGCGACGATCCGGCGCGATGTTGATGAAGAAGACGATCGGATACCGGCCCTCGCGATGTAGGCGTTTGAAGCCGTCCACGGCGAGCCGGCAGGCGGCCATCCCCGCCGCGTCAGGCTCGTACGGAACGCTCGGAGACGGCGGGCGCGGGGCGTGGGGGTCGCGGTGCTTCAGGTCCATGCGCTCCAGATCGTAGGGCGCAATCACCTGCGCCGGTTTGGCCAGCAACTGCTGCTCATACGCCGCCGACGTCTCCTTCTCGACCCGCTGATGCTTCAGTCGGTAATACGCAAACCGGAGCGTCGTGTACAGGTAGAAATGGCGCTTCAACCACCATTTGAGGTCGTAGAGCCAGAGGGGCATGGCGGCTTTGGAATGGTAACCCCAGGCGCTCACATCGTTTTCGTGGAAGCCGACAATCACCAGATCCGGCTGGTAGCTCGGTCCGAGCTCCTGAAGCGTCCGCAGCTCAAGGGTCGTGTCATACCCCGGCACGCCAAGGTTCCACACCTGCCAAGCCACCTCGGGCCGCCACCGCGCAAGCGACTGCTCCAGCAAGTACGGCCAGGTTTCCTCGAAGCGGCATCCGTGACCGAAGGTCACCGAATCACCCAGGACGACGATGCGAAAGACCCCCGGCCGCTTGCGCAGCTCATAATCCCGGTTATCGCGAAAGCCAAGATTGTTGGTCCGCAGCGGCTGGCCGGCGAAGTAGCCTCGATAGTTCGGCGCCAAGAGCTCCACGCGCGTGGGATGCCCCAATACCAGACCCGGCACCCCTTGACGTTGATCCCAGGTGAGCCGGATTCCGAGCTCAAGCAGCAGGGTGGCGCACACCACGCCGGAGCCGCACAGGGCCAGTCTCACGACCCATCTCATTGAGAACCCTTTAATCAAGCGCCAGCGCATGTTGCCACTGCGGATCGGATGGCGTCGGCGGCGGCTGAGCTTTTTCCAGGATAAACGTTTCGAGGAGGAGCGCGTCCATCTGCGTGCGCATGAAGCACCGGTACGCATCTTCCGGCGTGCACACGATCGGCTCTCCCCGCACGTTAAAGGAGGTGTTGATGATGACTGGGCAGCCGGTCAGTTCCTCAAAGGCCCTGAGGATTTCATAGAAGACCGGGTTGGTGTCGCGCCGAACTGTTTGGAGGCGCGCCGAGTCGTCCACATGGGTCACCGCCGGGATGTCCGACCGCGCCGCCTTCAGCTTGTCCAAGCCCCTCAGGCTCTTGGCCTGGCCGTCCAAGGCGAGGCGGTGCGCAAGAGCCACGTCGGCCACCAGCAGCATGTACGGGCTCTCACCCTCGAACGCAAACCAGTCGCCCACACGCTCGCGGAGCACCGACGGCGCAAACGGCCTGAACGATTCCCGGAACTTGATCTTGAGGTTCATGAGCGATTGCATCGTGGGCGAGCGGGCGTCCCCGATGATGGATCGAGCCCCCAAGGCCCGCGGCCCGAACTCCATCCGCCCTTGGAACAGCCCCACCACTTTCCCCTCGGCGATGAGTTGGGCGACGACGCGCGGTAGCTCCTCGCGGGACAGCTCGCGGACCGGATGGCCGCGCTGCGCCAACCACGCGCGAATCTCGTCGGTGGCATACGACGGCCCGAGCAACGCGCCCCGCATTTGGTCACCAGGATGCGGCGTGCGGGGCTTGCCGAGGTAGCGATGCCACAGCGCCAGCGCCACGCCGAGCGCGCCGCCGGCATCGCCGGCCGCCGGCTGCACCCAGATGCGCTCAAACGGGCCCTCCCGGAGGATCCGGCCGTTGCCGACACAGTTGAGCGCGACACCACCGGCCATGCAGAGATGGCGTTGCCCTGTTTCGCGGTGGACATGGCGCGCCATGCGCAGCATCACCTCTTCGGTCACCACCTGGATCGAACGAGCCAGGTCCATCTCCCGCTGGGTGATGGGCGACTCCGGCTTGCGCGGTGGGCCATCGAACAACCGCTCGAAGGCCCGGCTGGTCATCGTGAAGCCGGTGCAATAATTGAACGCGTCCATGTTCAGCGTCAGGCTGCCATCGTCGTGAATGTGGACGAGGTGGTCGCGAATGCGCGAGACGTACGTCGGCTCCCCATAGGGCGCCAGACCCATCAGTTTGTACTCCCCTGAATTCACCTTGAAGCCCGCGAAATAGGTGAAGGCCGAGTAGAGCATCCCAAGCGAATGCGGGAAGTGCATCTCCTTCAAGAGGGTGAGCTCGCGGCCTTTCCCGACCCCGAAGGAGGCGGTCGCCCATTCCCCTACGGCATCCATCGTTAACACGGCGGCCTCCTCGAATGGCGAAGGGTAGAATGCCGAGGCGGCGTGCGACTCATGATGGTTCCCAAACAGGATCTCCCCCTGATAGCCAAGCTCCTTGCGGATCACCTCGGAGAGCCACAATTTCTCCCCCAGCCACACCGGCATGGCCCTCAGGAACGACCGCCACCCTCGGGGCGCATAGGCCAGGGACGTCTCCAACAGCCGGTCAAACTTCACCACGGGCTTCTCGTAAAATCCCACCAGGTCGAGATCCCCGACGGAAATCCCCCCCGCCTTCAAGCACGACGCCACCGCATGGCGCGGAAAGCGTGGATCGTGCTTCGTGCGGGTGAAGCGCTCCTCCTGCGCGGCGGCCACGATCTCGCCATCCACGACGAGGCACGCCGCCGCGTCGTGGTAGTACGCTGAAAGACCCAACATGCGCGTCGCCATTCTCACAATCTCAAAATAATGTATAGACGAACGGAGCCAGCACGCTGCTTTGAGCGAAAACCAACAAGAGCCCGAAGAACCCGAGGATGATGACGATCGGAATGAGCCAGTACTTCTTCTCCCGATTCAAGAACTCCCCTACTTCCCGCAGCACTCGAAGTTTTCTCATGTCATATCTCCTTCCTGGAGTATTACGGGTGTTCCATCGGATGAGCAGCCAGGTCCTTCATGATCACTGCCGCCAACGACTGGGCGACGTGGCGCTCTCCAACATCGCTGAGATGAACCGTATCAATGAAGAAGGCGGTTGCTTGGTCAGGAGGCGGATGCGACAGATCCACAAATCGAGATGTCCAGAAGTCGCCACTGTGCCGGGCCGACTCGCGCAGATCTTGATAATAATGTTCCAAGCTCTGCCAATACGCCGGAGGCTCGGAGGTGTATTTTCGACGCTCCTCAGACGTCATGGCGTCTCCTCGATACGGCAAGCCGGGTTGCAGGACCCAAAAGAACCGTGCCCCGCGCGCTCGACAGGCTTCCGCCATCATCCGTTCATTCATGGCTTGTAACGCCGCCCGTTCTGGTGGGAGCGGTGTGGTCTGTAAAAAGTCTGGCCGCCCGGTATAGTACCGGTCGATGGTCCTCACGCCGAACTTTGGCAAGAGGACGATGTAAACCCAGTTCTGGATATGGTTCAACAACCACCCCGTGTAGGTGTGGGGGAGAATGCGCCGAGCGAGCACGTTGACAAACTGGGCGAACGCCCCAGGCACGGTTCCGATCCTCTTTCGACCCTGATACTCACTAAACCAGTAATAGAACCAGGACAAGTCTGCTTGCGGCCAGATTTCCTCCGTGACCCCGGCTTGCTCCTTCGAGTGGTTCAAGAGATTATAGACCGTCACCAACCAGTCGTTATAGCCGTCCACCGCAAGCACATAATGGGGGTTGCCAAACGGGAGAATCTTCGTCTGCAGAAGCACCATTTCTTGGGTTGAGATATACCCTGCAATCCCCTCATTAATGACTCGGACCGTATAGTGGTCCTTGAGGACAGTCTGGAGCTGCTCTTGGAGGTGCGCCGAAATCCCACCAGCCGCCACCGCCGAACCCCCAAGGAGGTACACGACCAATTCGTCCGATTGAAAGGTTGGACGAATCCGCGACGTCCCATCCGGAAGGAAGGGCCTGTAGTAACCCAGGAGTGGATGCCAGTCGAATGACCCTTCAGGTCGCCCACCGTCTAGGGTGCGTGGCTCAAACTTCAACAAAAGAAACGTTTCAGGGAGCAAGTCTGCGACATGTCGCGAGATTGCCGGGTGCGGCAAGAGGGCGGCGAAATAGGTGGAGACGTGTCCTCTTCGGAGCGCAAGAACTCCAAGCGCTAGGCACGACATGCCTTCGATGAACACGATTGACAAGATACACGCGGCCGCGGCGCGAATCAGCGTTTTCATCACTCAGCGCATCCCCTCCTCATGGAGCGTTGCAGGCTCGTCTTGATGGATTCCACTCAGTACATCCGCTCGAAATGTCGCGGGTCGCGAAGGCGATCAGGAGAGGGAACCCAACCGCTGCCTTGCGGTGATCTCCCCATGCGCAGCGGATCCCATCCCCTCAGCCGCATGAGCAGGCCCACCGGTGTGACGACCGCCACGAACACCAGCGACAACAGGATGCGCGCATTGATCCATCCCAACACGCGACTCAGCCGCCACCACAGCGCATGAGGCACTCGAAGCAGCGACGGCTTGCTCAGCGCCGGGACCAACAAGGCCGACGCCACGAGCAGCCACCATTCCGCGATCACGACGCGCCCACGCCAGAGACTCCATCCGGCCAGGAGCGCGCAGACCGTCCCTACCGACAGCCCGAAGGACCGCTCAGCACCTGTCGGCCGGCTCATGAGACTCCTTCGGCGACGGCCACTGACGTTTCCCACTTATTGCCGTGCACCATCAGCCGCGGATCAGACACCATGGCGTGCCAGACGACCCCTTGAAACGCCTCGGTGTGCGGGGTGACGAGTTGCGCGTTCACCGTGGGGATGACGAGCACGATGTCGCCGCGTTGCTTCGTGTAGCCGCCGTCACGGCCCACGATGCCCAGCACGTCCATGCCGCGAGCTTTGGCTTCATCCACCGCCGCCACCAGGTTCGGGCTGATGTGGCGTTCCCGGCTGCCTCCTCCCACCGAAAGGACACAAAGCACATCTCGTTCGTTCGCACGGCTGACCTTCAGCCACTCCGCAAAGACGGTGTCCCACCCCTCGTCATTCGTGCGCGCGGTCAGCTCCGACACGTTGTCCACCGGTGTTGAGGCGTCGATGCCCGTGAGCTTGCGGAAGTCGTTCACCGCATGGCTGCAGTTGCCGGCGCTCCCCCCGACCCCGCAGAGAAATAATCGGCCGCCCTCCTGTCGCAACCGCACGAGCCGCCCCACCATCCGATCCACGACCTCCACGTCAATCGCTTCCGCCACGTGGGCGGTTTCCTGGAAGTACGCCCGCAAAAACGTGGGCTGGGGTGTGGGCTTAGCCGGCATAGGTCAGCATCCGTTCAGCTTCCTCCACCCCATAGGCCATCTGGTAGAACTCCTTCGAGAGAGCCTGAAAGACCCGCTCTCCCTCCTCATCAAACCGTTCCGCCATCTGGATCTCCGGATAGCGGGATTCCCCCAGGCGCGCGTAGAGGGGAAAGACGCGCTGGAGCCCCAAAATCTCATCGGGCTGGAGATAGGGCGGCGGCATCCGCAGCAACGACTTGGAGATCACCGACGTCGTCTGCGCGTCCGGGTCGAGCCACCCTTCTTGGATGGCCATCTCGCGCAGCGGCGTGCCATGATACGGCACGAAGACGTTCACGCTCAGCGCGTCATACGAGTTGACTTCGCGGATGAGCCGCATGCTGTCGAACAGCAGCTCGCGCGTCTCATAGGGCATCCCCACAAGGACGTTCAGCGTGAACGGAATGCCCGAGGCCGTCACGATCTTGGCCTGGTCCAGGATAAACTGGTTGGTCATCTTTCGGCGGAGCTTCTCGCGGCGATACTCCTCGTTGCCGTGCTCCAGGCCGAAGGAGATCCGGTAGCAGCCCACCTTGACCACCCAGTCCAACTTCTCCGCATCAATGTCCTCGAAGCGCGTCTGGAACCAGAACGGAATCTTGAAATCGCGATACATCTCAACGAACTCCGCGATCTCCTGCTTGGGCCGGGCCATGAAGGCATCATCGTTGATGTAGAAGAACTCCGGTTTGTAGCGATTGATCATGATCTCCATCTCGCGCCGGAGATTCGGCATGGTCTTGCGGCGCAGATAGAGCCCTTGCCCCTTCTCCTTGGCCAGGGTGACTTGCCGCGGCGAGTTGCAGAACGTGCAGGTGTAGGGACACCCGCGGTACGTTTCCAGGGGGATCGCTTTCCAGATCCGCGCCCCCAGCGGCCGGAGGAACCGCCGCTCGTCGAACAGAGAGAAATCCGGGATGACCTTGTTGATGTCCACCAGCGGCCGCGCCGGGTTGTGGTGGATCGTGCCTTCGGCGTCGCGAGCCCACGTGCCGGGGATGTGAACGGGCGCCGCGCCATTGCGGACGGCCTCGCAGAAGTCCACGAGGATCTCTTCGCCCTCGCCCAGGCTGATGCACTGGACCGACGGGTGGGCCATGGCCATCTCCGGCGCCATCGTGGTGAAGACGCCGCCGATGAGGTGCGCCACCTCCGGGTAGTGCTGCAAGACTTTCAGTAGGTCTTTGACCTGCGGCCAGGTGTCTTCGACGACCGTGGAGAAGACCACCGCATGGGGCTTGAACGCGTCGAGCATCTTGGCGTAGTCGTCCAGCATGTGCTTCTTGGGCTCGCCCCACAGCGCCAGCGCGTCGAACTTGCGGCTGTTGAGCAGCTTGTTCGCCCGTGTTACCGGCAGCGGCTCCCCCATAAACTCATAGGAGGCCAAATACGGGGTGCAGTCGAACAGCTGGATCTCGTAGCCCTGCTGCTTCAGGACGGAGGTGAAGAGCCCCACCGCGTACGACGGCGTGAGCATCATGCTGAGGTTGGGATACGTCAGCAGCACCCGAAACTTGCCAGGTTCACTCATCTCATGGCATTCCTCCTGCGTGTGTTGTGACGATCAGCCGCCGCCAAGTTTCTTCGCGACGATTCGCGCGAACGAGCTCAGCCCGCCGCGCTGCAAGAACGTCTGAAGCTGTTCCCGGGCCGCTTCCGTCGAGCCGATCACCTGCCGCTCAAAGGGAGACAGGGGGAGGGTGGGATCTCGTTGCAGGTGCGCCTGGACCACTTCAACATCCAAGACGCCGGGGGTGCTCACCTCGACCAGGCCAAAGCCCACGTCGGCCAGCAGCGTGACAAGACCACTGAGACTGAAGCAGTTCGTACGATCCGGCGGGCATAAATACACATTATTGATCCCCAGGACGGCCATGTCAAATCCTGAAGAGACCAGCGCCGTCAGAAACACTAACCCCCCCTCCTTCAGCATGTGCGCCACGCCTTCCAGGAGCGCTCGGGGATCATCCACCCGGTCAAGCGACTCCAAGAGGATCGCCACCTCCACGCGACGATCCCCAACCCCCGTGGCTTCTCCATGGGCCAACGCCATTTCGTCAATCACCGCCACGTCGGAGAACCGCGCGCTCTCTCCCAATAACTGGCTCATGACGCTTGGGGGGGTGGCGATCTCCACGAGGGTAGGCCGCGGCAATCCTTGTAGGCGGAGGGTGTTTTGAATCCATTCGAGCTTCGGCGTATACACGTGTTCCGTCCGCAATTGCGCTAACTGAGGATAGAAGCCATCCGGGGCGAATCGCTGGCGCGCCACCTCCCGGAGCACCCGCGCCCACGCCACCGGATCGGGCATCTCTGCGAGAAACAGGCTGCCGCTGGACGGACAGCGACGATACTCCAGCCCCTCCACGGCGCCGAATGGCTCCAGCCGCTCCCCGCTCACGGGGGAGACGTCACGCCAATGAGTCCGCCCCGCCTTGAGTACGGCGCGCGTCGCCTGAACACAGAAGGCGCGGTAGCGCACCTGCCCCTCCAACGGCTTCACCGAGGAGAGGGGAATGCTGAGCCCTGATTCAATCGCTCTCATGAGTCCCCCGTTTGGACGTCTGGCGCTCCGCCACCGCGTAGGCGTCACGAATCAGCCTCATGACCTCCTGAGCGTCGTCCAGTGTCCCGTGCTGCGCCGGACGGCGTTCCTTCACGGCCGAGAGAAACTCCTGAACTTCTTTCTCCCACGACTCATCCCGGTCGAAGTAAATGATCTCCTCTCGGGGGTTGCCCAGCGCCATGGCTTCATCTTCAAATTGACGTTTCCCGATCACCAGCTGTTCACGGCCGTAGCTGCCTGTCTGCGACAGGAACCCGCTGGCCACCACGTAGCCCTTCGCGCAACCAATCTCGATGCGAAACGTGTGTTTCCAGAGCGTGGCTGAGGAATGGAGAAACGCCGGGATGCCTTGGTCGTTGCGCAACAGCAGGAAGGCATTGTCTTCGACGCCACATCCCCAGAACGAATCGGTCAGGATCGCATCCACCACCGAGAGGCGTCCCAGAAACAAATGGAACAGATCGAGCAGGTGGATGCCCTGGTCGAGCAGAATGCCGCCGCCGGCCAACGCGAGTTGGCTGCGCCAATTCTGACGAAAGTGCAGGCCCCCCGACTTGCCATAGGTGCCCTTGACATACAAAATCTCGCCGAGATCCCCCTCCCCCACGAGGGCCTTCGCCGCTTGGACCGACGGGTGTAACCGATGGTTGAAGCCGAACATCAGGATGGGGTCGCGGACGGTGGCGGCCGTCTCGGCGATGTGACGAAATTCCTCCCAGTTCCGCCCGGGCGGCTTTTCGCAGAAGACCCGTCCACACCGACGAATCGCCTCCGCACACAGCGCGGCGGTCACGTAGTTCGGCGTACACACAAACACGGCGTCCACGCCGTCCCATGGAATCGCCGCGCCGGCAGGCAACATCGTCTGGCCCAGCTCGGAGGAGGCATCGAGGGCCGGATCCACGACCGTAATCGTGCGGACTGACGGATGTTGTCGCAGGACCCGATGGCGAATCTTCCCCATGTAGCCGTATCCGACGAGCAGGACGTTCATCCCCGCGACCCCTGGTCGGACAGCGCCACCGCGTCCAGAAACAGATCCAGTGAACGTTCCGTCACCGGCATGGCGTAAGCCCGCACGTAGGCCGCCGCCGGCTCCCAGTGCGACACCGCATCATACTCCGAGGTGGCGGCGTACCGTCTGGCCGCATTCGCAAACTCCTCCATGGAGCCGACCCGTTCCCGCCACACGTCCAGCTCAAAGAGCGGATCGCCGTGCTCATGTCGCGCCTGATGCAGGTAGAAGGGCTTCAAGCCATGCATGACCGCATACAGGACCGACGAGGAACCGCGGTACAGCACCACCGACGCGCGCCCGCAGTCCTCCTCGAACGACCGCGTCCGTGACACCTCGATGTTTGGGAACTCCTCAGGGGTCTGTGGAAGGGAGGCGCGGAGTTGATCAAATGGCATGATGGGGTGGCACCGAAAGATAAACCGATGATCGGGCAACAGTCGCGCCGCCTGCATGGCGAACTCAAACAGCAACACCGCTTCTCGAAGAATCCCGGTTTCCGGCACGACCAGCACCACGCGCTTGCCCGGCGAGGGCCTGCGGAGAGCATCCGACACCGGGAACGGTCGAAACGTCCCGAACTCGATGAGACGGGAGCGCAGGTGGCCAGGCGACATGAACGCACGCGTCCGATGTCCGGAACACAGGACGACGTCCGGCTGAGCGGAGATGCGGCCGTCATCTTGCGGCTTCATGAGCGCGAAGTTATGGGACAACAGCACGGTATGCTGATAGCCGACTGTCACGCACCGGGGGTCGGCCTCCTTGGCGCCGTGCCAGGCCGGCTGTTCCCACGGCTGCCCCTCGTAAAACGTCACGAACGCCTTCGCGCGCCAGCGCTCGACGGCACTCCGTGCTGCGTAGAAATGTAAGGTGTTGCGTTGGGTGATCGTCTGAAGGCTCCCCAGACATCCAGCGGCGCAGACTCGGGCGACACGACGGTCCCCCCAGCCAGCCGCCAGACGACGCAGCGACAGCGCAGTCGTCAACTGCTCCCAGGCAATCACAAGAGGCGCCCATGGCGGCACCAGGAGCCATTCCGGGATGCTGCGGATCTGCGGCTGACAAAGCACGGCCGAGGAAAATTCGATCTCCGGCGTCCCGCGGATATCCCCACAGAGCATCACACAGCGCACGCCGCGCGCCTGGAGCTGTTGCGGCAGCGTCCCGTAGTAGAAATCGCTCGAGAGCTCCTCGGTAGGCGGTCGGAAGTACCATGTTCTGAGAATCACGTCAGCCGGCTGCTGCGCCAGGCGGAGGAGCGTCCGACCAAACCGACATCGAAGCCGGCTCAGACGCCACGCGTCTTGACAAGCAAACGCGACGCATTGCGCCCATCGCCACAGGATGAGCCAGAGGGACGGAAGCTCAAGACGCTGTTCCTCCTTCCCTTCTTGTTGAGACTGACGGCCGTTGCGCCGCCCCACCTCTTGGTCCACCAGCTGAACTTGGTCAGACGGTAATAAATGCCTGGGGCGCAACGTCGAGGTGCCGAGCACCGGCAGCTTCGGGCAGGCACGGCGAACGTCCAGCATCGCCTCCGACAGCTCTTCGTAGATTGAAACCCATTCCTCAGACATGACGCTGTACCTGCACTGAATGGACCTCGTCGTCCTGAGGCACCAAGCCATCCCGGCCTGACAGCGACGCGGATCCATCGAACGCGAGGATCTTGTCCGATCCCCACTGAACCGCATAGCGCTCTGAGGCCTGCGCCATGACGGCTTGCCGGTTCAAGCCCGCCTTGAATCCCTCCAGCAGCCACTGGACATACGTGCCAAGGCGGAAGGCCGCTCGGCCATCGCGAAACGGATCCAGTTCCTCAAGCCGCTCTGACCAGTCGCCGAAGCCCGGGATACCTCCCGGCCGCCGCCACTGTTCAAGACAGGCTCGCCACAAGATATCCAACCTGGTGAAGACCACGCGTCCCTCCCCCAACCGATACAGCGGGCTGAGGGGCCAGCCTTCCCGGTCCAACAACAGCGTCGGCACACCGGCCAACGCACACTCCATGCCGGCGGTCCCCGTAAACAGGTGGCCGTGGACGGCCACGTCTGCGGCCAGCGCAGCCGCGGCTGGCGGGTACGCCCCATACCCGCCGCCTTCCTCAAACACATGGCAACGACCCGTGGCCTCGGCTTGATCCAGAAGCCGCGCCACCGGGCCCAGCCGCTCTCGCAAGGTCGAGGGCTTTTTGGGTTTGAGGATCAGACCGAACCACGGTTCAGCCAGCACGCGCTCCAAGAGGAACTGATGCTGCTCCTGCTGAGCCTGATCATCGAGAAACCACCACCGATGATTCAGCGATCCCTCATCCATGAAGGCCATGATGCGCTGCGCGCCGTGCGCCTGTAAGCGTTCGCGAATCCGTCGGGTCTGGACCTGCAGTAACGGGGCACGGTGATCTCCGAGATAGCCGGTCACGACATAGGAAGAGACGCGCGACCCGGACTGCTGCTCAATCTCCGCCGCCGAGCGCGAGTAGCAAAAAAATACGTCCGCGGTCACAGCGGTCTCGGCGGAGGGACAGGCATCATGCGCACGTTGATAGATCGCCAGCACCCCCCCGATCGCCTCCAACGCATCGGCGATCGCGCAATGCGCAGGGTCATACCGGTACCACGTCAGATACACCCTCACGCCAGAGGAGGCGAAGAGCTGTTCCCAGAACCGCCGCACCGATTGATAATCCGCCGCACACGCACGCAACCAGGCTTCCTCGACGCCGCCCTGTCGCCGGAGACGCCATTGAGGAGGCGTCGCTGGCCATGTCAGCCGTGGGAGAAACGCCGGTCGCGACGCCAGGCGGGTCGCCCCAGGCACGAGCGGCACGGCGTCCATGTCGTACTCGCGCAACTGTGCAAGCTTGCGGTCATCCAACGGATCGTGGGGCGAATGGAAGAGCACGAGGACATCGCGCCCAGGCAACGCGGATTGCTGCCAGAAGAACAGGTCTGAATGAAGTTCGGGATGATCGAGAGTGAGCTGGCCGAAGGAATCCGTCGCCACGCGAGGGGCTCGATCAGCCGGCACCGAACGCGTCCGCCGCCATGACCCGTGCACGGCCTGGAGCCAGCGACGAAGGGGCCGAAGCTGGCGACGCAGCCAGTCCCACGGATGGACAAGCCGGGGTATCGGCGCCAGCATGATCTGATGCTCCGCCGCATAGCGCGCCATCACATCCATCCAGGGCAGCCGCTCGATGAACACGCCAGCGAGCATTCCGGAGCGCTCCACCGTCCTGCGTCGAGCTTCCCATCGGCACACCTGTACGAGGAGAAGCGTATGCCACAGCGTGTGATGTTGCGCAAAGTCCACGATTGCCAGTACCTTGGCGAGGTAGCTCGGCAGATGCTTCGGCACCCCGGCAGCGTGAGTGGCCTCACGGAACCTCGGCGAATGAACGATCTGCGCTTGCACGTCGGCGAGATCGCCGTACGCCAACCGCAAGCGGACCAGGACGCCTCGCTCATCGCGAATGTCCATCAGCCGGAACACGAGCGGCGCCACCTGGACGCCAAGCCACCCGCCGGTCACCTGCGCCACCCGCAACCCCCACGGTGAGTGCTCCACGGCCTGACACCCTTCCACCCGGCCGCCTCGCAGGCGCCGCCAGAGCAACCGGGGCCAGATGAACGCCAGCCATCCCGGCAGGGTCAGGCGCGCCACAAACCACTGCTGCGTCATGCGTCCTTCCGGATGAGGGACGGCCCAAGCACCAACAGGTCCAGGCCGCAGGAATAGAACGTCCGGATCGCATGCTCCGGAGTGCAGACGATCGGCTCGCCGTTCAGGTTAAAGGACGTATTGAGCAGGACCGGCACGCCGGTCAGACGACCGAAGGCCGCAATGAGATCATAGAACCTCGGGTTGACGTCCCGCTCCACCGTCTGGACGCGCGCGGTCCCGTCCACATGCGTCACTGCGCCCAACCGGTCTTTCCACTCCGGCCGAACCCAGGTCACCCGTTCCATGAAGCGCACCTTCCGGCCGGGACGAAGCGCAAACAGCTCCTCTGCGCGTTCCGCCAGCACCGCCGGCGCAAACGGACGGAAACTCTCGCGATACTTGACGGCGGAGTTGACGCGATCCTTCGTCGTCGCCTCGCGCGGGTCGGCCAAAATCGAGCGGTTGCCCAGCGCCCGATGGCCAAATTCCATCGCCCCCTGGAACCAGCCGACGAGCTGGCCGTCCGCAAGCGCGCGCGCCACCTGCTCGACGAGATCGGCCGGCTGTTCGGCTCGGATCTTGAATTTCTGAATCGTCTCGGCGATCTGCTCATCGGAGAAGGAGGGCCCCCAATAGTTGTGCGTCAGCGGCGTGGTCCGACGAGCTTGGCCGTTCGCTCGATAGTAGGCCAGCAGCGCCGCCCCAACTGACACCCCGCCGTCATCAGGGCAGGAGGAAATAAAACTGTCCCCGTAGACATCGAGCCGATCCAAGAGACCGTTGAACACACAGTTCATCGCCGCTCCGCCGGAGAGCGCGATGTTCCCACTCCCACCTCCAACCTGCTTGGTCAGACGCAGCAGATGGGTCACCGCCTCGACAAACACCCGCTGCATCGCGCCGGCAATCTCATGATGCCGCTCGGTGATTGGCTCTTCAGGTGTGCGCGGCGGGCCGATGAGCGCCACGAGTTTCGGATGGTAGAGATGGGGACGACGGTCGAACGTGTAGAAATCAAAGTAGCTCAGATCCAACTCCAGCCCCTCGTCGGTCAGCTTGACCAGAGGACGCAACTCGCCAGTGTGGACCGTGACTACATAGTTTGCCCCGACAAAGACATCCACCTCGCTGGGGATCGTCAGCCGCCTTTGCTTGTCGAACCGCGGGAAATGCAGCACCAAGAACAGGTGGTCCTCAAACT
>JACQRA010000013.1 GCA_016206725.1 Candidatus Omnitrophota bacterium | reverse complement strand
GCGAATGAATCTCGCCGTCTGTTCGCGCACCTGCTCGTAGGCCGCGGTCGCCTCCTCGGCCAGCGCGTGGAGCCCTCGATGGATGTTCGCGTTGTAGCGGCTGTAGTAGTTCACCAGCGCCTCGATCACCTGACGCGGTTTTTGGGTCGTGGCCCCGTTGTCGAGATACACGAGCGGCTTGCCGTGCACGGTGCGACTGAGAATCGGAAAATCTTGTCGAATGCGCGCGATGTCCAACATTATGTGACACTCACCTTCACGTCATCACCCTCCACACGAACCGGATACGAAGCAATCCCCACCGCAGCCGGCAGACACAACACCTTGCCGGTCGTGACATCAAATCGCGCGCCGTGGCGAGGACATTCAATCGCCTCGCCATCGAGAAAACCCTCCGCCAACGGCCCGTCGTCGTGCGTGCAGGTATCATCAATGACGTGGAAGCCGCTCTCGGTGTGGCAGACGAGCAACCGGCGTCCGCCCACCTCAATCGCCTTCAACTCACCCATCGGAATCTCGCTCGTCTTCGCCACTGTCACAAGTCCCGCCATGTCAGTGAAGATTTCCTTCGATCTCTCTTCGCAATTGTTCTTGGAGCGGCTCAAACGGCACCTGCTGCACGATGGGTTCGACAAAGCCCATCACCACCAGCCGCTCCGCGATCGATCGCGCAATGCCGCGGCTCATCAGGTAAAACGTCTGTTCTTCATCAATCGGCCCGACGGAGGCCCCGTGCTTGCACTGCACGTCATCCGCCAGGATTTCCAGCATCGGGATCGTCTCGGCCTGAGCGTCTTTGCTGAGCATCAGATTGTGATTGGCTTGATAGGCGTTGGTCTGTTTGGCCTCTTTGGCGATGCGAATCAGGCCGGTATAAATCATACGGCTCTGATCTTGCAGCGCCGCCTTGACCTGCAAATCAGACGCGGTGTGAGCCGCTTGATGATCTTGCACGGTGTGCTGATCCACGTGTTGGTCGTGGTGGCCGAAGACAAATCCGTAGAGCTTGCTTGAAGCCTGTTCCCCGACGAATTTGGTCACAATGTGGGTTTTAGAAAGCAAGCCGCCGAGATACAGGTTGGCCATGGTGAGCGTGGCGCCGGAGGCAAGGACGGCGCGCTGGAACAGAAATTCTCTCGCCGTCGGCGCCAAGCGTTGGAGCCGCACGTAGTGCACCGATGCGTTGGGCTCGATGACGAGTTCGATGCGGCTGTTGATCAAATGCGGCTCACCAGATTCCGGTGGGTCACCTGCCCCGCCCCCATGCATACGTGGGGCGGGGACGCTGAGGTACTCGTCAATCAGCGTGACGCGACTGCCGGCCCCCACGGTGATCAGGGTCAACGGAAAGAGCGCCTGCCTCGCCGAGGCGGAGAGCACATGGACGACCCGCAGCGGCTGTTCCACCGCCACGTCACGCGGCACGTGAATCCACACATCATCGTGGTGAAACGCAGTGTTCAGGCTGGTCAATTTCTCCTCGGCAGCCGTGAGGCCGTTCGATTCAAAGAAGGGACGAACGACCTGGGGGTGCTGGCGAGCCGCCTGGGCAAGCTCGCTGATGTCCACCCCGCGCAGTCGCGGTTCCTCCAACCATGCGCCATTGAGACGCACGGCCAGTTGTTCATTTCCCAATGGCTGGATCGATCGAGCAACGACGGGATTGTTTAGCGGGATGGCTTGAAGCAGCGCGGGACCGGCGAGGACAAACCCGCGCGAGGGGTCGAGCAACGAGACGTCCGTCCGACGCCACACATCGTCGCTGGGATGCGGCCAGGGCAGTTGCTGGTGTTTAGCAAGCGCCTTCCGGCGGATGTCTGTCACCCATGCCGGTTCCTTGAGTTGCCGTGCCAGTTGGTCGATCGTAGCGCCATCAAACATCGTCGAGGACTTAGCCGACGGCTCCTTCCATTTCTAATTGGACCAGCCGATTGAGCTCCACGGAATATTCCAGCGGCAGCTCCTTGACGAACGGCTCGATGAAACCGTTGACGATCATGCTCATCGCTTCCTGCTCGGTGAGTCCGCGGCTCATCGCGTAGAAAAGCTGTTCATCGCCGATCTTGGAGACGGTCGCCTCATGGCCGATCTGGACGCGTTTCTCATCGATCTCCAGCGTCGGGTACGTGTCGGAGCGGGACTCTTCGTTGAGTAGGAGCGCATCGCAGCGCACGGTTGATTTCGCGTTCTCCGAGCCGGGATACACCTTTACCAGACCACGGTAGCTGGTGCGTCCGCTGCCCTTGGAAATCGACTTGGAGGTAATCACCGAGGAGGTATCGGGCGCCGCGTGGATCATCTTCGCGCCGGCATCCTGATGCTGCCCGCTGTTGGCAAAGGCCACCGACAGCACTTCTCCCCTTGCCCCCGGTCCCATCATGTAGACCGCAGGAAATTTCATCGTAAGCTTGGACCCGAGGTTTCCGTCTAACCACTCCACGGTGGCGCCTTCCTGCGCCACCGCACGCTTTGTCACGAGGTTGTACACATTCTTCGACCAGTTTTGGATCGTGACATAGCGAAGGTGCGCGTGCGGCATGGCAATGAGCTCAACGACCGCCGAATGCAGCGAATCCGATGAATAGACCGGGGCCGTGCAGCCTTCGATATAGGTGACCTCGGCACCCTCATCCGCGATGATGAGCGTGCGCTCGAATTGACCCATGTTTTTGGCGTTGATGCGGAAGTAGGCCTGCAGCGGCATCGCGACCTTCACGCCCTTGGGCACGTAGATGAACGACCCCCCAGACCAGACCGACGTGTTGAGCGCGGCGAATTTATTATCAGCCGGAGGGATCACTGTTCCAAAGTACCGTTTCACGATCTCGGGCTGTTCCTTCAGGGCGGTATCCATGTCGAGGAAGATCACGCCCTGTTTCTGCAAATCGTCCCGCATGGAGTGATAAACACTTTCCGATTCATATTGCGCCGAGACTCCGGCCAGGAACTTGCGCTCCGCTTCCGGAATCCCCAGTCGGTCGAAGGTTTGTTTAATCTCCTCCGGTACTTCGTTCCAATTGTCGCTCTGGCCCGTGGTGGGCTTGAGGTAATAGAAGATCGAGTCGAATTTGATGCTGTTGAGGAGCGCGGTGTTGGCCCACGTCGGCATCGGCTTGTTCATAAAATAGCGATAGCCGCGCAGGCGGAAGTCGAGCATCCATTTCGGCTCCCCCTTCATACCGGAGATTTGCTTGACCTTGTCTTCATCAAGACCCGGCTCTGACTTAAAGACCGAGTGCTCCGGCATATGGAAGCCGTAGAGCTTCTCGTACTCGTCGTTGATGTTCACTTGTGGCTTGGTCGTCATCATTGCCTCCGTTAGACCGCGGCAGACGTCACGGGTTCGGGTTCCCGAAATCCTTCATACCCCTTCGCTTCGAGTTCATGGGCCAACTCGGGCCCGCCGGAGCGAACCACCCGTCCGTTGACCAGCACATGCACATGGTCCGGGGTGATGTAATTCAAGAGCCGCTGATAGTGGGTAATGAGTAAAATCCCCCGCTCAGGACTTCGCAGTGCGTTAATGCCCGCTGCGACGGTCTTGAGCGCGTCGATATCCAATCCGGAGTCGGTCTCATCCAAGACCGCGAGCGATGGTGAGAGCACGGCCATCTGCAGAATCTCCAGCCGCTTTTTTTCCCCTCCGGAGAACCCGTCGTTCACATACCGGCTCATGAACGACTCGGAAATGCCCAGGGACTTGAGGTGGGTTTTGATTAACTGGCGGAATTCTTTGACCGGCACATCCCCTCCGCGCACGCCGCGAAGCGCCGCCCGAAGGAAGTTCGCAATCGTCACACCAGGAATGGCCGTGGGGTACTGAAACGCGAGGAAGATGCCGGAGGCGGCTCGCTTGTTGGGAGGCAGTTCGGCGATGTCCTTTCCCTTGTACAGGATGCGCCCGGAGGTCACGTGGTACTTCGGATGACCCATCAGACAAAAGGACAACGTGCTCTTGCCGGAGCCGTTCGGGCCCATCAACGCGTGGACCTCACCGGCGTTGACGGTGAGTGTTAGTCCTTTGAGAATCTCCTTGCCCTCGACGGACACGTGCAGATCGTTCACCACTAATAGCGACTTGTTCGTCATCTTTTCATGTCCTTCACAGACGTCACGCCCCGCAAGCGATCGGCAATAGCCTGTGCGACGTCGTACTCGCCGGCGAGGATGTCATCAAGTGTTGTGCGATCCAGAAACTGTTGAATGTAGGTCGTCAGCCCTGACCACACTGAGCGAATGCCGCAGTCGGTGAAGTGCACGCACGCGTCCTGCTGGCCAGTGAACTGATGGCAGAGATGATCCGTGGTTTGCATGCCCCCGAGCGCCCGCACCACTTCGCCGAGCGTGACCTGCGCTGGGGGTCGGTTCAACACGTAGCCGCCCTTCAACCCCCGCACGCTGTGCACGAGGCCTGAGCGCGACAGCAACCGCAGGAGCTTCTCAACATACGCACTCGAGAGGCCTTCCTTCGCCGCAATGTCCTTGACCCGCACCACCTGTCCGTGCGGCGTCTTGGCCAGTTGCAGCAGACACCGCAACCCATATTCTTCCTGCGCCGT
>JACQRA010000109.1 GCA_016206725.1 Candidatus Omnitrophota bacterium | reverse complement strand
CGTTCGGTGACGATCCGCAAATAGGTCAGGAGATTGTCGAACGCTCCCTGCCTCCGTACCTGGGCTTTCTCGTCAGCCAACGGTGGCTGACTCTGGACGTAGGCATCCATCTGCTTGATCTGATCCTTCAACCACTCCACCTTCCCTGCCTGCACGATGGCCGTCAGGTGCTGGACGAGGGTGGCGTGGCCTTTGAGGTACGCGGGTTTGGCCTCAAGGCCGGCCTGCCGGCTCTCGCCGCCAAACTGCACCGGATACTTCCACCGAAGATAGTCCAGCGTCTCTTGAACGACGGGATGCCGCTCGTTGTACGACCCTCCGACGTAGGCCATGGCCTCTTGGGCTTCGTGATTCGCCTCCGTCGAGTCGGCGTTGCGGCCGAAGCCGTCGCTGCGGCCGTTGCGCATCTCCAGCCCGAAGAGATTCCAGCCCAGCGTGCGGGCGTAGCCTTCACCCTGCGGAACGGCGAGGGAGGCGATGTGCGTTTCCAGTTGCTCCACGCGCCGCTTCGAATAGCGTTTCATGGAGTAACCAAGCAAGCGAACGAACGTCGGCACGGCGGCGGGGTCGTGGTTGCCTAGTGCCTGTTTGTAGAAACTGAGCAGTTTCGTGTCGGGCCGCACGAGGACGAGGAACCCCTCAAGAAACTCTGGGACCTTCGAGAGAAATCGCGTCTCAACTTGGTAGGCGACCGCCTCGGTATTGGCGGTTTCAGGATCGAGCTGTCCTTTCCACCAGGCGACCTTCGGTCCGGACTCCATCAAAATTTCCGCCGTTTCATGCAAGAGCTTGGCGGCCAGCCATGCGATGACCGTGGGATTCGAGCGCTGCTGCTCGAAGAGCCATTTCAGGCGGCTGTGCACCAGGATGCGAAACGTCCCGTCGGTCAGGCGTTGGGCGCGGAACGTTCCGGGCAGATGGTCGGCATAGACGATCCGATTGGCGCCGATCAGCTGCGTGAGAAGATTGCGTAGCGCTGAGGCCACCTTGCGCTCAACGTCCCGCGTGCCGTAGAACGCCGTCTCGCCGGTGTAGATCAGGCGTGTCACACCGTCCAACAACTCGCTATCCACCGGTTCCTTGATATCGCGTGCCGGATTGAATCGGCGACGGCCGCTGGGCGCGCGAACCTCCTCCGGAGCGTCAAGAAAATCCGACGGCGCAATCCCCCCCGCATCCCGTCCATTGGGAAGGTGCTCTTGTCCCTCTCGCAGTGCCCGGAGTTCCTGAGGTTGCGTGAACAACGTGCGGGCAACTTTGCTCACGCGACCCTTCACCTGACGAGCGTATTCGCCTGTCACGCCAAACCGGACTCCCACTTCTTCAAGGGTTGATTCAGGATTGCTCAAGAACGTGATAAAGATGCCCACATCTCGCTTGACAAACTCTTTGTTCCTCCAGCGTCCACTGGCGAGCATAGCCTGCTCAAGCCGTTTGAAGAATGCCCGCCCGACTTCCGAGTCCACCAACGACGGCTCCGAGTCTTCCTTCCCGAGCCACTCTTCCGGCGCTAGTCCTGACTCCTCATCAGATGGCGAGGCGTGCCAGGCCGTTGGCCGCAGAGACCCGACTCTTCGGAGTTCGGTGACTTCCTCGACCGGCCATCCAATGGCTTCGGCAATCTCGTCGTCATCACGCTGCCGATCTTCAGGATCAATCTTCGCCGCGAGGCAGGCTCGCTGGAACTTCCGCCATGCAATCCGCGTGTTTTGAGGTATGTGAATATCCCCAGCCGCTTCATTGACCCGGCGTTTCAAGCGCGCCTCGATGCGTCGAAAGGCGAGGGTGGAAAGACGATTTTTCAAAGGATCGAAATCCCGCGCAGCCTCCATCAAGGCGACGTTCCCTTCGTTAATCAAATCGAGCAGCGGAATCCCATGACCGGTATAGCGCTTGGCAATTGAGACCACCAATGGAAGGTTGGAGGTGGTCAACGCTTCCCTCGCTGCCTCGTCTCCCAAACGGCTACGAGCACCCAAGACGATTTCCCCGAGTGGCGTGAGTCGAGGAAACTGTCTCATATTTCTCAGGTATTGCGACAGCGCATCCAACATGCCATCGCCCTCCCCGTCACTCGGAAGGGTCGGTTGGTACAGCGACGCGGGGGAGATGCGGTCGAGCAACTCACGAAGCGTGGTTGATCCGTTGTGCCCGTTGTGCTGCCGTTCAAACCGTCGCACCTCAGGAAACTTCCGAAGCCTCCTCAGCAATCTCTGCTCTCGCTGCGCCGGCGTGCCGCGAGACAGCCGAAGCCCGAATTTCTTGGCCGCATACCACAGGGCTAGATCGGGATGTTCCCCCGTGGTGAGCGAGTGCGTGTCATTGAACCATCCCTTCGCCTCGCGTTCCAGCAGGGCATGACGAACCGCCGCGTGGTTGGGAAACCGATCGAGGACAGGGGAGACGTGCTCAAGAAATTGGCCGGAGAGATGAATCGGACGAACCAGACCTGGGACAGCAATACGGCGCACCGCAAACACTCGAAGCGGTTTCTTTCTCATCCGGTGACCAGAAAGGACCCAGTCAACACGCCCCAATGGCATGATGAGATCAGGACGGCGCTGAGGGTCGGCGCGGTAGGCCCCCGCTGGATGGATGTGCAGAAGCCGTTGCTCGGCAACACCCCCTGCGAAGGCGCAGATGACCCGCTGACCAGCCAGCGGAGGCAATCCCCTGATGGTCGCCGTGCGATCGAGGTGAGCCAGGGTCACTTTATTCTCGACTCCAACGGTTCCTTCGTGCTCGTAGGTCACCGCCTCGTTCCATCCCTCAGCCCCGATGTCCCTCCCCAGCAAGATATCAAGGAAGGCGAGCTTGGCGAAATTGACCGGCGCCCATTTACGGCTCACCCCCGAATAGAGATAGCGTGCCAGAGGTCGAGCGCCGAACGCGGCAACCCAGCGACGGTGAACTTCTCCCAATGGGAGGAGCTCGGCATAGAGCCCATACACGGGATGTCGGCGCAGCACAGCCCCAATCCCCCCATCGAGCGGCGTGGCCAGTCCCTTGAGCGCAGAGGTCGCCTCTTTGGGAAGGACGAGGAACGCGTCTTCCCGCCTCGCCACGTACTGTTGCCGATCCGGCCTGTCGTTAAAGTCCAAGATGAATGTCGCCATTCGACCGTCCACCGGCTGGAGATCCTGCCGGCCTCGCATGGCATCCCGAAGATCCAACAAGCCACGATCCACTTGCTGCCACACGCCGTTGAGGCGCTGATACGTCACGAGCGGCTCATGGGGGGCGGAGGCCAGAGACACGTGGCTCACGAGGCCTCGATTCACGTCACGTTCCAGGCGGATGAGGACCTTCTGCCCGAGCAATGCGCCCTGCTGCATGCGTTCGACAGGGATGGTGTAGCGAATGCCTGTTTTCTCGTGCATGATCCAGCATTGCCCGGCGCCCCCCTCGGATCGGGGGCGGATGACCGCTTCGAGGGCACGATCAACAGGCTGAAGGGGTTGGCCGCTGACCGCCGACTGCCCCCGGTAGAATCGGACCTGATCGGCGACCGCCAGATCAGTGAGTTTGGCTTTCTTCAACGCGGCGGAATACGCGTAGGTCAGCAAGGGGGCAACCGACTGTCCGGACTGAGAGGCTTGCTTGGGATAGGCCCGGACGATCACGCCGTGGTTGACGTCTGACTCGGCGACAAACACCACCTGAATCTTCTGGCCACGAGGAGGCACGTGGAAGAACGAGAAGTAGGCCATCCGCGATCGATCTTGCAGCAGATAATCCTGGCCAGCCGCCACGGTGGCTTCGAATGAGTCGCCCGGCTCAAGACCCTTTCCTGTGAAGTACCACCGGACAACGAGCGCCTTGAGGTAGGCGTCTCTCGCTGGGCCGGGCGTTGAGCGCATCCGACGTGGTTGCAGGTTCGCTTGACGCGACATCGCTCTGAGGATTGGCGCAAGCCGACCCTTCAGCCGAGTAAACTCCGGTCTCGTTGACCTCAAGAGCCGATCCGGCAAACCGCCGAGCTGTGGAGCGATCTGCTTCGATGCCAGGCGTGCCTCTGGCGTCACATCGTGAAGCTCCTCTTGACGTCCACGGCCGGATGAACTGACGAGTTGCGCATGTCGCAAGACCCGCAGCGCCACTTTAATCGAGTCATCACTCCGCCCGGAGGTAAGCCGCGCGGCAATCTCATCCCGTGTCAAAGGCTCCTTGGCCTCACACAAGATGCGAAACACCCGTGCATACAGCGAAGGAGACCGGCTTGAAGACGCAGAATGCACCCGTCGAGTGAAAACCTGTTTCACGCCTTCGACCAGGCGCTGCACGGCATTCACCATGGTGGGTGAGACGACGGCAGCGCCCATCGCGGCCAGCCCTATGCCCTGCCCCGGCTCCGGCGCGAGGAAGAACCAGGCCAGGCCGAGGACAACGAGGGCCACGGCGGCGGCAGCGACGATCCTTCGACGTCGCTCAGGATCGTCCTGAGCCTGTCGAAGGACGACGGCCAGCGCCTTGACAGTAGTACGTGACTCACGTACCCTTGCAGGGCGCAACATCTCAGACGCTAGACGATGAAGAGTCACATACCACACTTTAAGTCGCTCAACGAGGAGCGCGAATTTTGGCAGACGCACTCGGTCACCGAGTTTGAGGACGAGTTGACCCCTGTCAAGGTGCGGTTTGTCAGCCCCCGCAAGAAGTCCACCTCGATCACCCTGACTGGTGTCGAGATTCGCGTCCTCCAAGGCGTTCTGGCGCGACTCACCAACGAACGCCGCGCGCCCCTCTTCTCGCACCGCAAGAGGGGAGCTCTCTGAGACAACCGGTGTGCCGCGGAGACGACCTTGACTCAATTGCACGGTGACGCGAGACGCGTTGGCGCTGAGCGTGTGCCGCCCATCTCGACCCAGCCACCTTGACATCGTTTGTATGACGTGATAAGGTTGTGCGTAGAAGGACCGTGAGGAGCGAGGGTGCACGTTCAACGATTTGACTGGGATGGTCGAAACGTCGAGCACATCGGGCTTCACCAGGTCGAGCCGGTTGACGCCGAAGTGGTCTGTCGAAACCGCCGGTCGGTCGTCATGCGTGGCCGGGGGGGCCGCTACGTGGTCTACGGACAAACGCCTGAGGGACGCTACCTGTTCATCGTGTTGTACCGGTTCGGACAAGGCGTCGTACGGATCATCACGGCCCGCGATATGACCGACGCGGAGCGACGGTTCTACCACCACCGGAGGCGTTGAGCGATGGCGAGCGCGAAGAAGATGGTCTCGAAGATTCCGAAGTTTCGCAATGAAGCGGAGGAGGCGCGCTTCTGGGATACCCATGATTCGACCGAGTTCCTTGACGAATTCAAGCCAGCCAAGCTGACCTTTGCCCGCCGACAGCCCAAGGTGTTGGTGTCTGTGAGACTCGGCAAGAGCGAGGTGGCGCTCATGCGACAGCTTGCGCAGCGTCGGGGGCTTGGTTTTGGATCGCTGACGCGCATGTGGTTGACGGAAAAACTCCTCGAAGAAGCCCCCACGGCGAAACGCTAGTCCACTCATCATCCCGAACAGCCCCCCGAGGCCCAATCCCGCCTGCAGCAATTTCCTACCACCTTCCGGCTCCGGCGCGAGGAGGAACCACGCCAGGCCGAGGAGACCGATCACGAGACTGACACCAAGGATCAACAACGGCATGGCGAGGAGCGTGAAAGCTCCGTTGCCTCCCCTTCGTGTCGGCGTCGCATCCTTGTGAATCTGCGTCGTGGGTTGAGACAACACAGCAGGATCCAGCTTCTGCGACAGGCGGTCAAAGATCATCGAGAGCTGTTGCGGGGTCTCCTGCCCGGTCATCGCCTTCAAGAGCGGCACGACGTCCTGGAAGGCGGCGCGGAGGTGGATCAGCTTGATGCGCGAGGGGTCCACGTTGCCCAGCACCTTGAGAATCCCGGCGGCCATCTGCGGCCAATCGGCCTTGGATAATACTCTGGCAAGAATCACCTGCACGACCGGATCGTCATCGAAGTTCGCCACGGCATTGAAGTCGTCATTCGCTAAGACGTTGTCTTGGGACAGTGAGAAACCTTCCAATCGTTGCGCCGCCCGCCACCGACCTGTGGCCTCTTCAAGAGCCTGCGCCTGTTCGATCAACTCATACTGTTTCCGAATGCTCTTCTCAAGATCGTCCAAGTTTCTGCGAAGTCTGCGATGCTCCTTGCCTACATGGCTGCTCCGTAAGGAATTGATCCCCTCAATCGCCTGAGCTAACTGAGCGGACGCCTCAACCCACTGGCGGGTTTCTCGGAAGGTGATCGCCTTGGCCAGCAATTCCGCCACAGGCTCTGCGGCCGGTTCGGCGCGGGAATCCACCGAAGGAGAGGGCTGGACCACGTCCTCATTCCGTGGTGGGAGTGGAACCAACTCAGCCGGTGTGTGGCTTGGCGTGACGGGAAGCCTGGGCTCCGTTGTGGGAACTGGGGGCGGCGGCGCAACCGTTGAGGTTCCGATTAGCGGAGGAACCGGCTTGGCGGCATCGGCCAACCGCGTCTTGATCTCGGTGATCGCCGTGTCATATTCCGGCAACCGAGGAAGTCCGATGGCGGCCGTCAATTCATCGCACCGGATGCGGAGCGCGGCGACATCGGGCCACGGCTCGACATCGTCACCATGCGCCTCGGCCGTCTCTTGGAATTGACTGATGGAGCGTTGAGCGAATTGCTCCAGATCAGTGCGCAATGCCTTGGCCTTCCCTTCCGCCATTTTTTCAATGCGGCGCATCAGCGCGTTGTTCACATCCTGATAGTAGCTCTCGGCTCCTTTGATTAAGCCGGGAATCGCGGGGGCGATGGCCTGCACGCCAGGGGTCTGGAACTGATCGAGTTGCCGGCGAGCCTCCGTCAACACGGGCAGTTGCGCAATGCCGTTGGCGCGAACCGCCTGAGTCCAGAGCTCTTCCGGCTTGTGCGTCGCGTGCTGCGTCTGCTCGGTGAGCTGTTTTCGAAGCTCGGTGATGCGCGGCGTAACATATCTCAGGAGGCGGAGGCGCAGCGCCGCGATGGCGTCGGGCACAATCCGCTCAGCCGTGGCGATATCGGTGAGTGTCTGGGTG
>JACQRA010000110.1 GCA_016206725.1 Candidatus Omnitrophota bacterium | reverse complement strand
CGACGGCGAAGCCCAGCAGGTGGTGGGATCATGTCGCGAGGACCTCCTCAAGTTGGTCCGGTATCATCAACACGCGATCCTTCGCCATCGGATCGCGTTCCACTTGCTTGAACAGCTCCAGGTGTTTCAGGATCGTGGCGATCACATCGGGCAGGGCTTCATCGCACGGCACCATGTCCATGATCAGCTTGCCGGCTCGGGGACTT
Source organism: Candidatus Omnitrophota bacterium (assembly GCA_016206725.1). GTDB lineage: Bacteria > Omnitrophota > Gorgyraeia > Aquiviventales > Aquiviventaceae > CAZUWM01. The sequence goes on along the minus strand of JACQRA010000110.1, from coordinate 8,141 downwards.
CGTCCGGTCCGACCGCCCACGTAGATGGCCACCGCGTCAACCGATTGGCCACCGACGTTGACCTTCATGCCGCGCAGACCGATGTCTGATGCCTGATGGTTACCGCACCCTGCCGGACACCCTGACCAGTGGATCGTCATCGGATCAACGGCCCTGCCCAATCGCTCCTCCAGAGCATTGGACAGCTCAATGGCGTGGCGTTTCGTCTCAATGACGGCGAGATTGCAGAAATCTGTCCCGACGCACGCGACCAGCCCACGGAACAACGGCGAAGGGTTCGGCGAAAACGTCTCGACGAGGGATTCGCGCAACAACGCCTCGAGGCGCGCCTCAGGCACATTGACCAGGATGACGTTCTGTCCTGTCGTGAAGCGTATCTCACCAGTCCCGTAGGCGTCGGCCAATCGAGCGAGCTCCTCCATCTGTTGAGGAGTCACCCGGCCTGTCGGGACGCACAAGCCGACCGCCTTCAGACCCGGCTGTCGCTGGTCGGTCACACCGACATGATCCGTCTGGAACGTCCCTCGAGCGTCTTCCCCAGCCGCTTCCAGGACTCGCCTCAAGCGGGTTTCCAATTCCTGCCGCAGCCTGCCCACCCCCCATTCCTCAACCAGAAACGCAAACCGGCACTTCGTCCGAGGTCCGCGAGGGCCGTGATCGCGAAAGATCAGGATCAATTCCGTGACGACCTCGACGGCCTGCTCAGGCTCCACAAACACGTCCAGTGACGAGGCGATGGTAAAGCCCCCAGAACCCATCTTGCCGCCGACCAGCACGTTGAACCCGATCCGATCTCCTTGACGGGACGGCACCAGCGCGATGTCTTGCGACTCATTGTGGGTGCAATTCTCGAGGCAGCCGGTCACCGTCACGTTCATCTTGCGTGGGAGATTGGCAAAGGCGTGGTTGCCCTCCGGCCCCACGATCACGCGATCCAACTCGAAGACGACCGGCGAGGCATCCAGCAACTCGTGGGGGGTGAGCCCGGCAAGCGGACAGCCATTGAAATTCCGCAGATTGTCCATGCCCGTTTGCAGTGATCGGAGATTGACGCCGCGCAGCTTCTCCCAAATCTCCGGAATGCCTTCCAAGGTGTAGCCGCGCAGCTCGATCTGCTGACGCGTCGTGATGTCGAGCACGTTGTTGCCCAGCCGTCGCGAGAGATCGGCGATGATGCGCAACTGCTCGCTTGTCGCAAACCCATTGGGCATGCGGATGCGCATCATGAACTGACCCGGGGTGGGCTTGCGGAAAAATACGCCCACCCACTTGAGCAATTCCTTCTCCGCCGGCGTCAACGCCTGCCACCCGTGCTGGATCAAGCCGGGCAGCTCCTCGCGAATGCGAAGCGGCTCGCCCCCCTTCTCGGTTTTGTACGTCTCAATGGGATTATTGCCAGGCTGCATGATTGGCTCCGACGAGCGTTTCTCCAACCGGCGCTGAGCGAAGGGCTGCTGTCCCGCGATCGCCGGTGCGCAGCCGAATCGTCTCCTCAACTGGAAGAATGAAGATTTTCCCATCCCCCACGCCTCCGGTGCGATTCACCTCGATGATGGCCTGCACCAACGGCTCCACATGGGTCTCCTCGACGATCCACGAGATCAAACGCTTCGGGAGATACCGCACCCTCACCCCGCCGGCGGCCTGTTGACGCGGCAGATAGCGAAGGCCGCGCTCGCGCCCTCGTCCCAGTGCCCGGTGATGGGTGCACGCCGAGAGGCGCAAGCGCTGCACGCGCGTTTTGGTCGCCTGCCAGCGTTCCGGTCGGATGATCGCGATCACCTCCTTAAGCTGCGGGAAGCTCTCAGACTCAGGAACAGTCCACAGCCTCAAGAGACCGGGTGCTGTCGCGTGGCGATGCTCGAACTCCCCTCGGAGAATCTGGCGAACTTCGATATCTTGTTGCCGGTCGGTCATGGCATCCTCTCTGTTCAAACAAACAACGGCGTTCCAATCGATCATGGAACGCCGTTGTTCCCATCCCTGGCGACCCGCCGTTGGGCCGCCGTACGATCAGATTGACGACACGGTCACGGACGCCGTCTCTTCCAGCTCCCTCGCCAGCAGAATCGCTTCGGCAATCTCGCGCATGGTCTTACGTTTCTCCATGCTCTGTTTCTGCAGTAGACGAAACGCCTCGGATTCAGACAGATGTCGGGTCTCCATGAGCAGGCCTTTGGCCTTCTCCACGACCTTCCGCTCCTCGAGCGACTGCTGCAGGACGCGGCTGTGCTCCAGCAAGCGGGTCCGTTCAATCGCCACGGCCGCTTGGTTGGCAAGCGTGGAGAGGACACGAATCTCCTCATCGGTAAATCGGTGCTCGTGTGACGTGTAGCAATTCAACACGCCGATCACCCGATCCTGCATGACCATGGGGACCGAGAGCAAGGAGCGCACGCCTTCTCGTCGGGCGATGTCAGGAAACATGTAGCGCGGGTCGCTGGTCACATCGCTCACCGCCATTGGACGGCGTTCTTTCACGACGAGGCCGCTCACGCTCTGCCCGACTTGAATCGGGGGCTTATGGCGGTACGCCGGGCTGAGGGCTTGGGTCGCTTTGATGACCAAGACCTGCTGGGTTTCGTCCAGCAACATCAAGGAACAAATCTTCGAGCCCATCAGCTCGGCGGTCACGGTCACGATGAGCTGCAGGATCTCATCGAGGTAGGGTTCTGAGACGACGGCCTCGCTGACCTGCGCCAACGTCTCAAGCTCCCGACATCGCTGGTCGAGGGAGCGTTGAAGTTGTTCGATGGACAGTGTCATATTCTTTCGAGACAACATGAAAGTATGAGGGAGCGGAATTACGGAGGATTTACCGCCACGTTAATTCGGTGTTACGCCTGAGCCGCGAACTTGTAGCCGACGTGGCGGAGGGTCTCGATGTAGCGCTCGCCGCGCCGCTCGATCTTGGCACGCAGGCGGCGGATGTGGACATCCACGGTGCGGGTGCCGGCATACGATTCATAGCCCCAGACCTGATCGAGGAGCGCTTCCCGCGTGAAGACGCGTCCCGGATGGGTGGCGAGAAATTTCAACAACTCAAACTCCTTGTGGGTCAGGACGACTCGTTGTCCGTGGACATGGACGTCGTAGCTGTCGAAATTGACGGTCAGGGCGCCGATCTTCAAGCCGTTCGTCCCCTCCACACGACTATTCTTCCACATCAAGAACCGCAGGCGTTCCAGCAGGCGTTTGTCGGTCAGGGGCAGTGTGAGGTAGTCATCCACCCCATCGCTGTAGTTCAGATGCCCGAGCTGCTCTTCTGTCACCAGCGCCACGAGCGGCAGGGTCTTCAAGACGCGATCCTTCCGAACCACCCGGAAGAGATGCTGGAACTCCGTCTGCACGTCTTCCAAATCCATGAGAATCACATCGGCCTTCGGCGAGGCGAAATCGGCCGAGAGGAGTTGGCGTGAGGGCACCATCGCCACCGTATGCCCCTGCTCCAGCAGGCAAGATTTCAGAAGCTTGCGTTCCTCGGCCTGGTCCGTGATGAACAGCACGCGATACATCAGCTCTCTTGATACCGGTTCGTGATGGGCATCCGGCGGTCTTTGCCGAACGCCTTGGGGGTAATTTTAATCCCTGGCGGCCCTTGACGGCGCTTGTACTCGCTGCGATCCACCATGCGAACGACCTGTCCCACGGTCTCGGCCGGCAGGCCGTTACGTCGAATGATCTCTTGGATGCCTCGGTCCTCCTCGACGTAAGCCTTGAGGATGTGATCCAACACGTCATAGGGCGGCAGGGTGTCCTGGTCGGTTTGATTGGGGGCAAGCTCCGCGGTCGGGGCGCGCTCAAACACGCTCTCCGGAATGGGTGGCTGCGAGGCGCCTTCATTTCGGAAACGCGCCAGTTGATAGACCAGCGTCTTGGGGACGTCCTTGATCACGGCAAACCCGCCGGCCATGTCGCCATACAGGGTCGAGTAGCCGGTGGCCATCTCGCTCTTGTTGCCCGTCGTCAGCACGAGCCATCCGAATTTGTTGGAGAGCGCCATCAGGAGGTTGCCGCGGATGCGCGCCTGGAGATTCTGCTCGGTGACATCCACGGCGCGAGTCCCGAAGAGCGCGCTGAGGGTCTGGAGATACGCGTGGAAGCACGGCTCAATGGAGATTTCTTCCACATGGATACCCAGCGCCCGGCCGAGCTGCTTCGCGTCATCTTGCGTCTGCGGGGAGGAAAACCGCGAGGGCATCATGACCCCCACGACGTGGTCCTTTCCCAACGCATCCACAGCGATGGTCGCGGTCAATGAGGAATCGATCCCGCCGGAGAGACCCAGCGCCACGGTTTCAAAGCCGTTCTTGCGCACGTAGTCCCCCGTTCCCAGCACCAACGCGTCATACACCTCGGCCAACGGCTCAAGCCACGCTGAAGAAGTGGGTGGAAGCGCCGGAGGAGGCCTGACGTGACCGGTGACGACGACCGCGCTCGATCGAGGAACAGCACGGGAGGGGCCCGTGGGTAACTCAAGATCAACGACCAGGAGGTCTTCGTGGAATTGGCTCGCGTGCGCCAGCAGGCGTCCACCCGCATTCAACACGAGACTGCCTCCGTCAAACACGAGCTCGTCCTGACCACCCACGAGATTGCAGTAGGCCACACTGACTCGATTCGCTCTGGCGCGTTGGGCAAAGAGCCGTTGTCGCTCGCGGGACTTCCCCGCGTGATAGGGACTCGCGGAGAGATTCACGATGAGTGATGCCCCGGCACGCCGAATTTCCTGGGCGGGCCAAGACTCCCAGAGGTCCTCACAGATGGAGACGCCGAGGCGTGCGCCGTTGAGATGGACGAGCAAGGGTGTTGTCCCAGGTGTAAAGTAGCGCCGCTCGTCAAACACCCCGTAGTTGGGCAGGCAGCGCTTGTGATAACTTGCGACGTGCCGGCCATCGGCGAGGAGGGCTGCGGCGTTGAAGAGACGGCCCGCCCGATCGCGATCCACGAACCCGACGAGCGCGGCACACCCCTTGGTGACGGGGCACAGCCGACGCACGGCGCGCAGGTTGTCGTCCACGAAGGTCGGCTTGAGCAGCAAGTCCTCGGGAGGGTAGCCGGTAATGACCATCTCAGGAAACACCACGACATCGGCCCGCCAGGCCTTCGCGCGCAGGATCCCCTCGACGACCTGACGGCCATTTCCGGTCAGATCGCCCACGGTTGGATTCAGTTGGACCAAGGCTACCCGCAGGCTCGGCATCGGAAGGACAAAACGTTATTATAACACGGGAAGGGCGGGAACAGTGGAGAGGCCTCCGTTAGGAGGCGCGGGAGGCGATGAGGACGAACTCGGTGGCCATCGCTACGAAGAAGCCGATGAGCAAACCAATGCCGACCACGGCCTCTTCCTTGAGCTGCCGGCCAAGATGGAGCAGCTCGCCGATAATATAGAGGATGGTCCCTGAGGCCAGGGCCAGGCAGAACATCTCAAACGGTTTGTTGACCCACACGCCGCCGATGAGCGTGCCGAGGAACGTCGGCCCTCCCGCCACCAAGGCGGTGAGCAACAGAAACCCCCACGTCACCCGATGCCCTGAGAGAGGGGCGGCAATCCCGAAGCCTTCGGTCGCGTTGTGCAGGGCGAAGCCAATCGCCATCAGCCACGCAAGTTGCATCGCTCCACCGACATAGCCCTGCCCGATGGCCAGCCCTTCGCTGAGGTTGTGTAATCCGAGGCCCACAGCAACCATCATCGCGAGCTGCTGTGCCTTTCGCTTCGGCGCAATCCCGTCCTGATCCTTCGCGGTTCCGAGGAAGCGGCGCTCAAAATAGACCAGTCCCAACAAGCCCAACGCGAAGCCCAGCACAAAGACGCTGCCGGCTCCAAACGCCGGCGCCAAGGTTGTGCCGTGCTCCACCGCTTCTTCGACCAGCTCCTCGACTTCTTCGATGAGGTGGCCGGTGATCTCCACCAACAAAAAGACCAGGATGCCGGTGGAGATGGCGTTCAACAACGCGCGTGTCTTGGTGGTGACGTCGTGCAGCCGCGCGATAGGCAGCCCCAAGACAATGGTGCCTCCCGCCAGAAGCCCTAAGCCAAGCAACGTAGAGTCCATGAAAGTCACCTCGCCTCCAGCAGCCGAAACGTGACAGGAATCTCCACCCACACGGTCACCGCGACACCGGCACGCCGAGCCGGCTTGAACCGCCAGCGGCTGATCCCCTGACGGGCAGCCTCATCGAGCAGCTCGTGTCCGGAGCTGCGCAGGATGCGAAGGTGGCCGCACGAGCCTGAGGCTAAGACCTCCACGTCGAGGAGTACCGTCCCTGCCTCGCCTCGTTCGCGAGCCAAGGTCGGATAGACCGGGGCCGGGTTGCGCAGATAGTTCGGCAGCACCTCAGTCAGCGCCCCTTTCTGCTCCGGGGTGACGATGGTGCGTGGACTGGGTTCTGGGGCCTCATCTCTCCTCGAAGGAGTTTCCGGCTGGGGCGGAGGCACAGGAGCCTCCACGCTGGTTGTCGCCGTCTTGGGAGCCACCAGCACGATCTCCACACTGGTGGGGGCGCGTTCCACGTCGAACTCCACCCGACTGCTCAGGGGAATGCCCATGAGCGCCGCGGCATGCGCCCCAATCGACAAACCCAGGGCAAGTTGTAATTCCTTCGTCATGGGCCGTCCTTCGGCTCGGCTTGGAACGACACCCGTTGCAGACCGGCTTGCCGCACCGTATCCAACACCTGCATCACGCGCCCATGCGCGACGGTCTGATCCGCGTTGAGGTTGACGATCGTTTTGGGCTGGGTGCCGGCCATCTGTTGCAATGACGCGTTCAAGGCTTCGAGGGTGGTGGGCTGTTGGTTCAGAAAGAGCCCGCCTTCTTGGGTGAGCGAGATCGTCACGGTCTGCTCCTTCGTCGAGGTCGCGGTCTTGGCCGAGGGCAAATCCACCAACAAACCTTGTTGCAGCGTCATCGAGAACACCCCAAAGATAAAGAAGACCAGTAAGAGAAAGAACATGTCAATCAGCGGGACCATCTCCACCCGCGGACGTTTAGCGATAAACGGCTTCACCAGCATGGTTGCCTTTTGCCTTGGCCTTTTGGTAGAGGATTTGGAAGTTCGTGACGTGCGTGGAGATGCGGCCGGAGGCGTCCTCGACCTTGGCACAGAAATAGTTGTAGGCGATCACGGTGGGAATCGCGATGGCCAAGCCGGCCACCGTCGTGATGACCGCCTGCGCGATGCCGGAGGCGACGATCTTCGGATCCGGGATGCGACCCTCCAGCGCCCCGAAGGCGACCAGGATGCCGGTCACCGTCCCGAAAATTCCCAGCAGAGGGGCCACGGTGATGATCGTATCCAGCACGGCGAGATACCGCTTCATCCGTTTCACCTCGGCCTGGACCGCAACATCCAACGCCCCCTCCAACGAGAAGTGGTGGTGCGACAGCCCGTTGAGCAAAATGCGCGCGACCGCATCCTGTGAGGTTTTGGCGCTGGTGAGGGCTTCATCAAACAATCCGCGCTCGGTCAGGTGGAGCAGCTTATGGATCAGCGAGGTGTCCTGCGCGTTGCGCTCCTTCACCCAGAACAGCACACGCTCGATGGCGACCGCCACCGCGATGATCGAACAGAGCAGCAGCGGCCACATGACCGGCCCGCCTTTGAGGAACCAATTGAGCATCGCTGCCCTCCTAGAATTTCATTCCTACGCGAAGCCCGCCATAGAGGTTACGCTCCGGAGCCGGATCAATCCCATCACCGCGGATGCGCGCGTCGTAGCGTTCGTCAAACAGATTGTTGATTCCGCCAAACAGCGTCACATAGTCCTTATACAGCTTGACCTCGCCGGTTAAGTCCCAGACTTTATAGGAAGGGATCGTCCGGTTCGTCGTGCCGGCGTCATCCGCAAAGTGGTCATCCACGAACAGGCTGCTCAGGTTGAGCTTGAGCAAGTCCTTCAAGGCGTATTGCGCCCCCAAGCGGAGCGTATATTGGGGAGCGTATTGCGGGGTTTTGTAGGCGTTCGGTCCCTCGGTAAACTTGGCATCCAGCAGCATGAAATTCACGAAGGGGCTGATGGAGCCGACCTGATCACGGAGGGCCGTGCCGTGCGCGCGGTCGTACAGGGCCGCCAGATCCGTCTCGGCCGCGAACTCAAGCCCCACGTACCGGGCATCGCCGACGTTCTCGATGGT
>JACQRA010000108.1 GCA_016206725.1 Candidatus Omnitrophota bacterium | reverse complement strand
ATCCAGCAGGATGAGATCCGGGTGGAACGTGTGCGCCGCGTCCAGCGCGTGCGCTCCACGCTGCTCTTCACGGACTTCGTATCGTCCCATCCCTTCAAGATACACCTTGACCAATCGGGTGAAGCTGGGTTCATCATCCACGATTAAAATCCGCTTCTTGTCCATGGTGCTCACCTTCTTTCACACCTGAAATCTCACGGTGGCGGCAACACCGCCCGCCGCGCGGTTCGCGATGGCGATCGTGCCCTCGTGCAGCTCGATAATGCGCCTCGCGACCGTCAGGCCCAAGCCGGTCCCCTGTCCGGTCGGCTTGGTCGTGAAGAACGGATCGAAAATTTTTGACTCCGCCTCCTCGGGGATACCCTCGCCGGTATCCTCGATGTCCACCTCCACGACGGCTTGTCCCGATTTCCGAGGATTCGCCTCTTCCGCGTTGGTGAGCTGAGTCGTGTGACACGTGCGAACCGTCAGCGTGCCGCCGTGCGGCATCGCGTGGATCGCGTTCAAGAAGAGGTTGATGAGCACCTGCGTGATTTTCTGACGGTCTAATGTCAGCAGGGGAAGATGCGAGGCCAGGTCTTTCCTCACCGTCACATGGGCTTTATCCAGCTCGTGCTTGACCAGGAGGAGCGCTTCCTCGATCAGCTCGTTCACGGCGTGATCTTGCAGTTCCAACTCCCGCATGGCGGAGAAGTCCAAGAGCCCCCGGATGACGGCATCGGCTCGTTTCACCGCCCCTTGCATGTCGTTCAAGACCATCGCCACCCGCCCGTTCGTCCCGTGGAGCTGTTTACCCAGCACCTCGACACCGGTCAAGATGATGGCCAGGGGATTTTTCACTTCGTGCGCGACACCGGCCGCCAACCGACCCACCGATTCCAGCTTGGCGCAGTGGATGAGCTGCAACTGGGTGGTTTTCAACGTCTCAACGGTGGTGGACAGCGCGGCGGTGCGCTGCTGGACGTGCCCTTCGAGCTCATCGCGCGCCCGGCGCAGCGCGTCTTCCGTGCCTCGGTGTTCCGCCACCACCGCCGTCAAGATGAACATGGAGATGGCATTGGCGCTGATGAAGGCTTGCAGCAGGAGCAACGAGGTATTCTGCGTGGCCACGACAAAGGGGCCGAATTCCCTCATCGTGCCGCCGATCGCAATCACCGAAAGCATCGCAATCGCCAGGGCTGTGACGCGCTGCCGGCCGAACCGGAACGCCGACCACACCAACGGGAGGATGCAGAGAAATTCCATCGGATAGTGGGCGCGCGAGCTCTCCAGCTTTCCTCCAAACACCATCATTCCGACGAGTCCCAAGAGACTCAGCGTAAGAACGGCTTCCATCATCTGACGGAGCGTCCAGGTGATCCGCGGTGGTGAGGTCCACACCAATACCAGTGGAGCGACAATCAGCGCGCCGGCCATATCCCCCAGCCACCACGTCACCCACACCGAGCGATACGTCAGCCAGTTGGCATATCCGCTCAGCGCAAGACTGGTGACGCCGAGCGTTGCGCTGACCGTCGTGCTGACCAGGCCGGCGAGGGCGGCGAATTTCACAATATCCTGCGCTCGCTCAAACGCCAGGCGGCCATGGGCGAATCGGTTGACCAGCCACGCGCCGACGACGCCTTCCAGGGTATTGCCGGAGGCGATGCCGAGACAGGTGAGCAGCGAGCCCTCCGTCGTGATGTTCACCAGGAAGGCGCCCAGGAAAATCCCAGGCCAGACACGATACCCGTAGAGGAGAAACGCGGCGAGGGCGATGCCGGTTGGCGGCCAGATCGCGGTGGCGCTGGGGTGAAGAGAGGCCAGGGTCAAGCCGAATTTCCCGGCCGCGAAATACACCGCCGCCAACATGACGTTCATCAAAAAATAAAAAAACCCACCCCCACGGATGGGCTCTGACCGTTCGACCCCCCTATACGGCTGACGACCGAGCCGCCCAGCTTTGGTGCTGAGACGCGTTCGACTCTCTCGAGTGAACATGGGCGCTGGCCCTCGCGTGCTGTCCTCGACCGTTTGGTCGAGCGCACATGCTATCGTATCTATTATAGCATGTTTTTCGGCTCAGGAATGTGCCGAGGGCCGGAGGTGGCGGCGGGCGAAGCGATCCACGTACATCGTGGCCAGCATCGAGACGATAATGGCCGCGCAGAAGAAGTAGACGCCATCCCGAGGCTCCACCTTCGCCAAGGGACCGAGCTTGACGAGGACGATCAGAATCGCCACCACGAACACGTCCAACATGGACCACTTGCCGAGCATTTCCAGCCAGTGAAGGAGTCGCTGCCGCTCGTCCTCCGCCAGGCGGATCCACCACACCCAGCCCAGGATCAGGAGCTTGGCGATGGGAAAGACCATCGAGAAGAAGAACAGCACGCCGGCGAGCACGTAGTCGCCATGTTCGGCCAAGCTCAGCGCACCGGTGAACACGGAGTAATGGTTTTCCCACCGCTTCCACAAGACCTGTTGCTTGATGGTCATGAGAGGAAGGGAAAGACCTAAGATCAACAGCACCAAGGCTGCGAAAATCAAGAAGGGGACAACCGCGTGCTTGGGGTATGAGGCCGCCAGCGACCGCTTCGGCATGGAATTAGTTATACCGTGGAACGCCTCAAAGGTAAAGCGTGTTGTGGCCCCGTGGGGTTGACGCACGCTTCTTCCATCGGGCATACTCCGTAAATAAAGGGAAAACAAGGAGGGAGCCATGAGAGTACACAGTTTACAGTTTACCGTTTACAGGGTGGTGGTGCTGTTCACTGTTCACTGTTCACTGTTCACAGCGGCCTCGGCCGCGTGGGCGCAGGAGGATCGTCCCTCGCAGCCTGAGTTTTCAGGACCGGAAGGGCGACCGATGCATGAGCCTGCCGGCATCAAGCCTGAGATGCCGCACGAACTCAAGCATGAGATGAAGCATGAACTGAAACATGACATGAAAGACGAGGCGATGAAGCACAAGCTGATGGAGAAGCAAGAGCGGCTTGAGCGGATGAGCCCCGAAGGGCGGCGCGAATTTCTCGAGAATCACCCCCAGCTTCGAGAGGAAATGAGAGAGCGCTTTGAGCATCGTTTTGACCGGCGGGAAGACCGTATGGATCGGCTCGAAGATCGCCGCGACCATCGGGAAGATGTCCGCGACCGGGTGGAGGATGTTCGAGATCGGATGGAGGATCGTTTTGATCGTCAGCATGACGGCGGGCTTCGTGATCGCCTGGAAGATGTCCGTGACCGACAGGAAGATCGGATGGATCATCGGGAAGACCGCATGGATCGGCGGGAGGATCGCCGAGACCACCGCGAGGACGTCCGTGACCGGCATGAAGACCGGATGGATCGGCGGGACCGTGGCGACCGCCTGCAGCGTCCCGAGGGACGACCAGAGACCGATGGACGTCACGACCGCGGGGTGCGCGACCACGGTCAAGGTCAGGGTCGCATGGGAGTCGGACAGGGCGCCGAGCATCGCAGTCCGAGAGCTCCGCAGAGGGCACCCGGTGTTGGAGGGGGACATCGTGGAGGCGGTGGACGTGGAGGCGGAGGTCGCCGGTAAGTCGTGGCTGATTGTGCGAGTTATCCAATTACACGGCAGTCCTCATGGACTGCCGTGTTTGTTTTCTCTATAATCAGTTTATGATGCGCACATACATTGGCCTGCTCATGGGTTTGGCGATCGGCGTGACGGCCTCGGCCGCGTGGGCGGATGAGTCCGGCCCGATGCGCAAACTGGGGCGCGGAGCGGCGAACATCGCCTACGGCATGTGGGAGCTGCCCATCCAGATCGTGGAAGTGAGGAATCGCGATGGGGCGGTTGCGGCCACCACGCTGGGTGTCATCAAGGGATTATCCGCGGTGTTCCAGCGGACCTTTGTTGGTCTCTACGAAGTCCTGACGTTTCCGTTCCCTCAGCCGATGGGAAGCTACGAGCCGATCATCACCCCCGAATTCGTGAACCTTCGCAAGTAAGTCCTCATGTGGAGAGCTGTTTTCCTTCTGATAGGATTTGCTGTCTTGATCGGCTGCACGGCACACGTCTCGACGTTTTCCATGCAGCAGGCCGATGTGGGGCAGGTGAACATCGGCGATACCACGGCCGACGTGCGTAAAAAACTCGGCGAGCCCAGGCAAATTATCACCGAGGCCGAAGATCGCGAAGGTGACGTGTTGGCGGTGACGTGGGTGTACGATGCGCAGGCGATGGCTAAGCGTCGGCTCCTTGGCAGCGTGCAGGCCGATTCAGCCAGTCCTGTGAGTGTCAGCTCGACGAAGCAGACCGAAAACGTCGGGGGAACGACCTACCACATTTTCTTCGTTGATGGCCAGGTCTCGCAAATTGTTGAGCGTTAGCTTGACTAGGAGACATATGTCTAGTATAGTGATCATGTCATGGAACCACGACGGATATGGAACCCGTCCAATCCGTATCTCAGCGAACATCGCGACTGGATCGGCGAACCGCCCGCCGCTGAGTTAGCAGTCTACGAAGACGCCTCCAAGTCCATTCTCTCCCGTAACGACAGCCCCGATCTCGGATTTCGCTGGAGCCTCAATCCCTATCGAGGCTGTTTTCATGCCTGTAGTTATTGTGTGTCGGGAGACACGCCCATCTTGATGGCGGATGGCCGCACAAATCCGATCGCCGACATCCGCGTTGGCGATGAAATCTACGGGACAGTTTGGCGCGATCCCTACCGCCGCTATGTACGAACCCGTGTTCTTGCGCACTGGTCAACTGTGAAACCAGCATACCGTATCGTGCTTGAAGATGGGACGAAGCTCGTGGCGAGTGCGGATCATCGGTTTCTGACCAACCGTGGATGGAAATACGTGACGGGTTCTGAGCAGGGTCGTACGAGACGACCACACATGACGTTGACGGATACGCTTCTCGCAGTCGATCCGGCTATTACACGGAAGAAGGATATCTCAGGACAAGCAATCAAGAATCAGGCGCGGTTGCGGGTAACCGCTATCGAACCGCTTGGACTCGAACTTCCCATGTTCGACATCACGACGGGGACCGGCGACTTCATTGCGAATGGCGTCGTGAATCATAACTGCTACGCCAGACCTACCCACGAGTATTTCGGCTTCGGGGCGGGGACGGATTTCGAGCGCAAGATTTTCGTCAAGCCGAGAGCGCCTCAACTCTTAGAGGCCGCGCTAAGCAAACCCTCCTGGCGGCGTGAGCGGATCATGTT
>JACQRA010000105.1 GCA_016206725.1 Candidatus Omnitrophota bacterium | reverse complement strand
TTTGTGGGGTACGCGACGTCGGCTTCCACGATCATGTCTGGGCCGAGACGGCGGATGGTCAAACCCTTCAGGCGAATCGCTTCGTTGAGTCGCCGAATGCCTGAGCCTCCCACCGAAGAGGGACTGGTGCGTCCTCCGATCAGGAGAGGGGCGATCATCCACACCAGGCGATCAACGATCCGCTCCTGCAACGCGCTCGCCAACACTTCCCCTCCGCCTTCGATCAGAACCGATTGGACCTGATGGCGCCTCCAAAGCTCCCGCATCAACCTCTTGAGCGGCACGTACCCACGTAACGGAGGCAACACGATCAACTCGATTCCCTTTCGACGATAGGGCGCGTGTTTCGCCGCGGATTGGACGGTTGTCGCAATGATCGTCCCCGGAGAAAGACATCGGCTGGAAAGAGGGGTTCGCAATCGGCTATCCACAATCACCTTCAAGGGGCGATGAGGTCGAGAGGATCGTTTGACTCCCCGCACCGTCAAGGAAGGATCGTCAGCGATCAGCGTCTTCACACCGACGAGGATCGAATCTGCGCCTCGACGCAGTTCATGCGCAAAGCGACGCGACGCTGGAGAGGAGATCCAGCGAGACGCGCCCGTGGCGGTCGCGATTTTTCCATCGAGGCTCTGCGCTACCTTCGCCGTCACCCACGGCAGGTGAGCTGTCATCGCTTTGATAAACGGGACGTTGAGCCGCTTGGCCTCAGCTTCCAACACGCCGGTGGTCACGGCGATGCCGGCACGACGCAAGTGCGCCATCCCTCGACCGTTAGTGATGGGATTGGGGTCTTTCATTGCCGCGACGACACGTTTGACGCCTGCGGTCTCGACCGCGTCGCAGCACGGCGGCGTGCGTCCCACATGATCGCACGGCTCAAGAGTGACATACATCGTTGAGCCCCGAGCGCGCGTGCCGGCCTGTCGCAAGGCTTCCACCTCGGCGTGCGGCAAACCGGCTCGTCGGTGGTAGCCTTGTCCAACAATCCGCCCGTTTCTGACAATGACGGCCCCCACCGCCGGGTTCGGCGAGGTGTTCCCCATGGCTCGTGCCGCCAGATTCAGGGCGACTCGCATGAAGTCTGCGTCTGTTCGCGTTTCCATGCTTTCAGGGCTTCCACCAGGCTGTACGGGATCGTGGTGGAGCCGATCTCAGCGCCTTCCTTGCCTCTGCCGTGATAGTCGCTCCCACCGGTTTTGAGCAACCCCAACTCATCCGCGATGCGCTCGTAGCGTTGCACCACATCCGGCGCGTGGCTGGAGTGATACACCTCAAGGCCGAGCAACCCTTCGTTGGTGAAGCGCTCGATCAAGGCATCGTCCTTGAGATAGATCGGATGGGCCAGCGCGGGGATGCCGCCGGCCTGACGGATCATCTGGATGACGAACTTGGGGCTTAAGGACGACCCCGGCACAAAGGCCGGACCGTCGTTCTTGATATAACGATCAAACGCTTCTTTCTCGGTGGCGACATAGCCGCGCTTGACGAGGGCCTGCGCGACATGCGGCCGGCCGACGGAGCCCTGGGGTCCTGCCACGGCGAAGACCTCATCGGCTTCGAGATGCAAGCCCAGTTGTTGTAAGCGACCCACCATCTCACGAATCCGTCCGATCCGCCGCTGGCGCTGCTCAGCCAAGAGCTGCTGAAGCGGCTGGCACGCAAGGTCCAGGAAGAAGCCGAGCACGTGCACCTCAATGCCATCCAAGGCGGCTGACATTTCGATCCCTGGGATGAGCTCGATGCCCCGCGCCTGCGCGGCTGACGAGGCTTCCGGATAACTATCGAGGATGTCGTGATCGGTGATCGCCATGGCGCGAAGACCCGCCGCCTGAGCCATCTCGACCACCCGCGTGGGGCTCTCGGTGCCGTCAGAATAGATCGTATGGAGATGGAGGTCGGCTTTGCCTTCTGATGTCGGACTGGGCATAGCGGCGACTTATGACGACGGCGACTCCCTCGACTCGTCCCGCTGATGGCTGGACTCGCTCGGGATGGCGCCCATGGGTTTGGATTGCTGGGCGCCACGCGCGTGGGTCTTGTGGATCGCATCGAGGATGCCGTTGACGAACTTGCTCGATTCTTCGTCTCCAAAGCGCTTGGCCAATTCCACCGCTTCGTTCAGACAGACTTTGGGAGGCACCTCATCAAGGTGGAGCAATTCATAGGTTCCCAACCGCAAGATGTTGCGATCGACCACCGCCATGCGGGCGATCTCCCAGTTGTTGGCATGTGTCGCGATCAACCGGTCAATGTCCTCTAAATGCCTGAGGACGCCTTCGACCAGACGCGTGGCAAATGTTTTGATCTCCGGGGAAGCCGGCCGGTACGTCCAGAACTCCTCGACGGAGGTGGCGGGATCGGTGCGCGTCAGATCAACCTGGTAGAGCATCTGCAGCGCGTACTCGCGGGCTTTCGTTCGTTTACGCATGATGGAAGAGCTCAATGGCGCTCAACGCCGCCGAGGCAGCCTCGCGCCCTCGATGGCCCACCGACCCGCCGGCGCGGGCTGCGGCCTGACGGAGCGAGTCCGCGATGATCACGCCGAACGTCACGGGAACACCCGTCGTCACCGAAACGTGCGTGAGGCCGCTGGCCACGGCCTGGCCGATCGTGAGGTATTGCGGGGTCTCTCCTTTAATCAAACACCCGAGGGCGATCACCGCAGCAGGCTTGAGTCGAGTCACGGCGACTGCCACGGCCACCGGCAATTCAAACGCGCCCGAGACCCACCAGATGGTCATCTGCGAGGGAGGAACCCCGGCCCGCTCAAGCGTGCGTTGCGCCCCCTCAACCAATCGCCTGGTAATCGATTCGTTGAAACGGGAGGCCACGATGACCACGCGCGACTTACGAACGTCCGCCATTGAGCAAATGGCCGAGCTTGTCGCGCTTGGTGGCCAGGTAACGAGCGTTTTCAGGACGGGGTTCGGTCTCGATGGGAACTCGCTCCACGACGCGCAGTCCATACCCTTCGA
>JACQRA010000104.1 GCA_016206725.1 Candidatus Omnitrophota bacterium | reverse complement strand
CGTCGCTCGTCGTTGACGTACTTCTGTGCATCAGTACGCCGGCCTCCTCACTCCTTGCGCGGCTCGCCGTTGAGCCCAGCGCAGGGCACGGGAGGTGATGAAAGGCGCTCTATGGCGAGGGGTGTTACGCGTTGCTGCTTTCCTCGACGAGAAGCCGTTTCCTTGAAAGATTGACTCGACCTTGTTCATCAATCTCGATCACCTTGACGCGCACCTCATCGCCGATTTTCACCACGTCGTCGACTTTTTTGACGTAGCCTTCAGCCAGCTCCGAGACATGGATCAACCCTTCCTTGCCCGGCAAGATTTCGCAGAAGGCGCCGAAGTTCATAATCCGCTTGACCTTGCCGGTGTAGACCTTGCCGACCTCGACCTCTTCGGTGAGCGACCGGACAATCTGGAGAGCCTTCTCGGATTGCGCGGAGTCGCTGGAGGCAATGGAGACGCTGCCGTCATCCTCGACGTTGATGGTCACGCCGGTCTCGTCGATGATCTTGCGAATCGTTCGGCCGCCCGGCCCGATCACATCGCGAATCTTCTCCGGGTTGATTTTAATGGTGACGATCCGCGGGGCGTACATCGAAATCGCCGGACGGGGCGCCTCGAGCGCCGCTGCCATAAGATCAAGCACCGCCATGCGAGCCGGATGCGCCTGCGCGACGATCCGATCGATCAGCTCGATCGAGAGCCCCTCGGGCAGCTTGACGTCCACTTGCAGCGCGGTGATTCCCTTGCGCGTGCCGGCCACTTTAAAGTCCATGTCGCCAAAATGATCTTCAAGGCCGGAGATGTCGGTGAGAATCGCCGCCCGATCGCCTTCTTTCACGAGACCCATGGCCACCCCGCTTACGGGTGCGCGGATGGGCACGCCGGCGTCCATCAGCGACAGGCTTCCGGCGCAGACGGTGGCCATGCTGGAAGAGCCGTTCGATTCCAGAATATCCGAGACCACCCGAATCGTGTAAGGGAACGCCTCTTTCGACGGCATCATGGGCAGCAGGGCACGCTCCGCCAAGGCGCCGTGGCCGATTTCCCGGCGGCCCGTCCCGCGGATCGGGCGCACTTCCCCAACGCTGAAGGGCGGGAAGTTGTAGTGGAGCATAAAGCGCTTGTAGGACTTGCCCTCGAGCGCCTCAATGAGCTGTTCGTCATCGCTCGTGCCGAGGGTGGTCGCGGACAAGCTTTGGGTCTCTCCGCGGGTAAAGAGGCTCGAACCATGAGTCCTCGGCAGGAGACCCACCTCGCAGGTAATCTCACGCAGTTGGGTGAAGTCTCGACCATCGATGCGCCGCTGATGCGTCACGATGTGGCCTCGAACCTCCTCGCGCTCCACGACGCCAAGGGCGAGCGCGACCTCCTCCGCCGAGACGTCTCCACCTTCAGGCGCCAACTGCTGCACGAGCGAGGCGCTCAGTTGCTCCATCGCGCCTTCGCGGGCGTCCTTGCCGGTGATCTGATTGATGCGCTGCAATTCGCCGGTCGTACGCTGACGAATCGCCGCCACCAGATCGGCTGACGGGCTGTGCACGGACAGCGTGGCGTTGACGGATCGCTTGGCCGCCGATGCCAACTGCTCCTGCAATTGAATGATGTTCAGCACGTGGTCATACCCGAATCGAATGGCCTCGAGGGCCTGACGCTCGGCGAGCTCATGAAACCCGCCCTCGATGGAGAGCACTCCATCCGCCGTGCCTTCCACGACCAGATCGATGGGACTATTCACCAGTTGTTGATAGGTGGGGTTCACGGCCAACTGATTGTTGACGAGGCCGACGCGAACCGCCCCGACCGGCTTCGGAAACGGAAGAGGCGAAAGATGCAGGGCGGCTGAGGCGCCCACCACGGCCAGCACGTCCGGATCGTAGGCCCCGTCGGAAGAGAGGACCATGACCATGACTTGAATCTCATGGAGAAATCCGTGAGGAAAGAGCGGGCGGATGGGACGATCGATCAGACGAGCCGTGAGGATCTCTCGCTCGGTAGGACGGCCTTCTCGCTTGAAGAACCCCCCTGGGATGCGTCCAGCGGCATAGGTTTTCTCTCGATAGTCCACCGTCAGCGGGACAAAGTCATTCGCCGTGTGTTCCTTCGGGGAGGAACTATACACGGCGGTCGCCAACACCATCGTATCGCCCTGTCGGACGACGACCGAGCCGTCGGCTTGTTTGGCGACTTTGCCGGTTTCGAGGGAGAACGTTGAACCGCCGAGCGACGTGGAAACTCGTTGAGGCATGAGGAGGATTATTTCCGAAGGTTCAGCGCGTCCAACATCTTACGGTAGCCGGCCTCATCGTGGTGCTTGAGGTATTCCAGCAACCGTCGACGACGGCTGACCATCATCAGGAGGCCCTGGCGAGAATGGATATCCTTCCGGTGGGTCTTGAAATGGTCTGACAAGCTGTTGATGCGCTGCGTCAGGAGCGCAATCTGGACCGGTGGCGAGCCGGTATCTTGCTGATGGACCTGGAATTGTTTGATGACACTCGCCCGTTGTTCCTGTTGCACGGCTGCCATGTGTATGACGCAGTATACGCTCGAATTTCACAGACGTCAACGAAGAACACCGAAAGGGAGCCTGTAAGCCGAGTTTTGTCCTCCGCCGATGGCGGAGAGATGGTCATCCATCTGGGTTCCGCCTTGCGACGAAACTCTTGCGGCCTACCTCCCCCGCCCCTGCCTCCAGCAAGCTGACGGCAGGATCAGGTGGGCAGCCTGCCCCACATCTTTTCAGATGCAGGGGCGGGGACGTTTGGCCTTGCACCGCGTAGAGATTGCCGCGT
>JACQRA010000114.1 GCA_016206725.1 Candidatus Omnitrophota bacterium | reverse complement strand
TTCCAGTTGGGCGTCGCCTTGTTGCCATACAGGTCGGCGTACGTCTCATAGTTGTACTCTGACCCGAGACGCACGACGACGCCGTTTCGGACGTACGCCAGCACTCGGCACGCGTGCGTGTCGTTGGGCGAACACACCCAGGAGAAGGTGGAGTCGTACCGGTACTGATCGCGGTAGAGCTTTTCCCAATCCCGCGACGGGTAATAGGCGAGGGGGTTGTCCACTTCCGTGACCGGCTCAAGCGCCCAGAGTGAGAGCTCTTGCGAGGCGAGGTACAGTCCGATGCCTGCGGCTCCTGACAGCTTTAAAAACTGACGACGCGTCACATACATCGGTTTACCGCTCCAGCTCCAAACTGTTCCAAATCGACACGCTCTTCTGGCCGTTGCGATCCTCGGCATGGCCGTCCCAGATGGCGAATGCCACGCGGACCTCCTGTCCCGGCCTCAGCCTGAGATCGTCTTCCTCGTTTGGCGCGAGCGGCCGGTGGAGCACGACCTGCCACCGCCCGTCCTGCCAGAGACCGGTCGCCTGGATTCGCTGCATCGCAGGCGGGCGCGAGGTGAGCGTTCCCAATCCTTTGGCCGTCGCTTCCTCCGCGGCCGACCGGCGGTTCGGATCGGAGAGCGGATTGTCAACCCCCCAGCCGCTCATGAGCTGTGGATCCTGTGAACTGGTCTTGGACTGGCTGACCTCGAAGGAATCACCATGACGGTAGTCGCGCTGCGCGGGATACCAGTCAACCGCCGTATGCGGATAGGTCGTCTCGATATCGCGCCAGGCCGTCACGTCGGCTTGCCACGCGGCTTTCCAATGCCAGATCGACACCGTCTGTTGATCATCGCCCATGCCGAAGAACGGTGGGTCCGCGTCCGCCGAGATCTGGACGGCCACCCCATCAGAGAACGCCTGCGGGGTGGTGAGATCGTCATCGAGCGTCGGATCGTCCCAGGCCAGATGGATCGCCAGGGTCTTGCGGTTATGCATCGCCTTGACCTCAAGGCGTGCGACGCGCTGATCCCTCCACCACAGCGGTGTGACCGCCACCTCAACCGGTGTCGCGGCCTGCCACGCCGGCGCAGACGGATCCAGAGGGAGGTCATCTCCGATCCGGCGAGCTCGGATGGTCTGTGCCCGCAGGCGCACGCGCTCCTCGACCCCTGGCGGGACGAGCGACTGGACATAATGAATGAGGTCCCAGAGCTGCTCATCGGTGTACGCCCCGGCGTAGCTCGGCATCGGACTGCCCGGAAGGCCCGCCACGATCCGGTCGTACAAATCCCGGCTCTCTGAAGAACCTTTGAAGATTCCGGCGGTCAGATCGCGCGGTCTCACCGGGTAGCCGAGATTGTCCACCATTCCCCCGCTCGATGGGGCGCAGGGCTGATCAGGCGCACAGGCTTGGCTGACTTGGAAGCCATCGCCGCGGCCTTGCGGGCCGTGACACGACGCGCAGGCTTGCGCAAAGATTTCGCGGCCCCGCGCAATGCCCTCGGCGGTCTTCGGCGTCTCCTGCGGGACCTGAATGATGGAGGCTGGATCAATGGGTTCGCTCACACCCGTGAGGCGGCGGACGTAATACACCAACGCCCAGCGCTGCTGCGGTGTCAACGTCTCCCACGGCGGCATCGCTGAGCCTGGCATGCCGCGTGTGATCGTCAGGAACAGGTCGTCATCGGTGGCCTGCATGGTGGTGGTGGACACGAGGCGAAATTCATTCTGGGTGAAATCGCGCGGCTTGGGATAGAGCAGGTAGGCGGCTGGCCCATCGCCAGCGCCCGTCACGCCATGACAGACGGCGCACTGCTTGGTGTAGAGCCGCTGGCCCGTGTCGAACAGCTGGGGGGTCGCGGGTGGTTTAGCGGTGGAGACCTTGTCGGGTGGCGGCATGGTACACGCGGGCGTCAGGCAGGAGACCGCGATGAGCGAACCGATCAGGAACGGCTCAGGATTTCTTGATTTCATTCACGTCGTGCTCAATCTCCTTGACGCCTTTCTTGAACTCGTGGATGGACTTGCCGAGTCCCCGTGCGATTTCCGGTAATCGCTTTGCGCCGAAGAGCAGCAGCACGAGGAGCAGGATCACCAGCAGCTCCGGCAACCCGATGTTCTGCAAAAACGCCAGCATGGAAAGCCCGTCACTCATCCCCTTCACCTCCTCTTGGATTTCTGTCGCTCATGTTTGGCGAGAAAGTGGTCGATGGCCTTGAGGACCACCTGGCTCTTGGGCCACGAGGAGCCTCGCTCCCAGCGATTCAGCGTCGAGTAGGTGACGCCGAGATGATGGGCGCAGGTTTCCTCCGACCAGCCCAATCGATGACGGAGGGCCGTGAGCCGTTCAATCCGCTCTCGAACCTTCAGCGCTGCGGCATCCATGACTCATCCCTCAGTTGCTATCACCCACCTTATAGGATCTGCTATAGGACGTACCATGACAGACGTCATGGAAGATGCAGATAGTTAAAATCGGGGACACAAACCAATTTTTAGAATTTGTTTTGTGTCCCTGATTACTCGGCGCACTCGCCTTTGCCCGCCGCAAGCACAAACGGCTCGTCGTCCCCCAGGTCCGTCCAGAGCTCAGGTTGCTGCTCAACACCAGTCAGATCCGTCAGGTCTTGAAGAGATTTCTGCACCAGCTCAAGACCGATCCGGCTGATGAACGCGGGGAACGATTCGTCCTGTTGTCGCTCAGTTGCATAGAGGTGCAACAACCGGTTGATGGCCTCCGGCGCTCGGCCTGCCGGTACCCGGACCAACCGCTGGCCAAACTGGGCCGAGCCTGTCGAGGTCCCCCCGCCGATCAACAGTTGGTAGCACGGGAGGTGTCGCTCGCCGACTTTCACGGCCATCCCGAAGCATCCGATGTCCGCGATGTGATGATGCCCGCAGGAATTCGGGCAGCCGGAGATTTTGATGGACAGCGGCCACTCCGCCATCGAGGAGAGGCCGTTGCGCATCAGCGCATCCAGCGCCTGGGCCAATCCGCGCGGATGGGTAATCGCTGAGAGACAACTGTCCGCCCCGGGACAGCGCGTGATATCCGCCAAGCGGTTGGCGAACGGCAGGGCCAGGTTGACGCGAGCCAGCTCGTTGTACAGCCGGCTCAACGCCGTGCGTGGGACGAATCGCAAGAGCAGGTTTTGTGTGTTCGTCAAACGGATGCCCCAGGCGCATCGTTGAGCGAGCCGTGACACCTCGCGGAGCTGATCCGCCGTGATGTCGCCGAACGGCACACGAATGAGGACGCTGACAAACCCGTCCTGTTGCTGCGCGGAGACGTTCGTGGCGCGCCAGCGGTTGAACGCCTCTTCGTCTCGCGGCGTCACGACGAGGAACTGCTCGGCGACGGGCGGCTGTTCAACCGGCTGGGCGAAGACACCCAGCGCCTGGCCGGATTGGGTCGCCCACACCGCCTGGCGCTCGTCCAGCACCCATTGACGAAACGCGCTCCAGCCGACTTCTTCGATGAGAAACTTCAGCCGCGCCCGCGCCCTCACGCGCCGCTCACCGAGCCGATCGAACATGCGCAAGACCGCCTCCATCGTCGGCAACAACCACTCCGCGCTGGTCCACGGTTCCAGCAATTGCGCGGCTCTCGGCGTGGGACCGAGTCCCCCGCCGATGAAGATCCGAAATCCCGGCTCGTCACCCTTTGAAGCGGCCACCACACCGATATCATGAATCAACACGCGGGCGTGATCCACGGAGCAGCCCTCGAAGGCGATCTTCACTTTACGTGGAAGGAGCTGGGTCACGGGGTTGCGCAGGAAGTAGTCGCTCATGGCTTGGGCATAGGGCGTGATGTCAAACGATTCCTCAGGGGAGATGCCGGCCCACGGACAGCAGGTGACGTTGCGTACGACGTTGCCGCTGGCCTCTCTCGTCGTCAGCCCTGCAGCGGCCAGCCGACGAAGGAGTGCCGGCAACCTCGGCCGATCGATGCCGTAGAGTTGCACGTCTTGCCGGGTCGTCAAATGGCAGGAGCGGCTGGGGGTGAACTGATCGCAAATCTCCGCCAACGCCTCAAGCTGCTG
>JACQRA010000107.1 GCA_016206725.1 Candidatus Omnitrophota bacterium | reverse complement strand
GCGCAGCGCCGCGATGGCGTCGGGCACAATCCGCTCAGCCGTGGCGATATCGGTGAGTGTCTGGGTGAGGCTTTCGTCGCCATTCATCGCGGCGCAGAGGGCTTTCAGCGGCAGAAGCTTGACGACCAGCTCGCCGGCGCTCTGAAGCTCTGGCAATCGCTCCACTCCCTCGGCCGATGCCACCGCTGACAGCAGCGCTTCGTCAGGCTGGGTCGTGACCTTGCCGAGCGCCGTGGTGATGGTTGCAATTTCTTCGCGGACACGGCTCGACAACGAGTTGGCTGCCGCGGTCACATCTTGCGAGGCCGACGCCGCTTCTTGGGCCGCCCAGGACGCCTCGAATTGCGCCTGAGGCGTGAGCGGCGCTTCCGCCGAGAGATCCCAGAGATATTGGATCAGCCGCGCCACGCGGGCCCGGCGTGCCAGCGCCTCCATGTCACCGTTGGCCAGATCGAGCCGCATGCTCCAGTTCAGATCGCGCAGCAGCAGCTCCCACAGTCCCATCTGATTGCCGATCTCCGCCACTTGCACCACGGTAGCTAATCGGCTTTGCTTCCCTTCGAGGCGCTTGACGGCATCCTTGAATCGTGGGGAGTCTCGCGCGGTGTTCACGATGGCGCTTGCCGCTGATTCGCGTTCCTTGTGCAGCACCCGGTCACGGGCCTCTTCGTAGGACACCGGAGGCGTTTGAAGCCACGGCGCAATGAATTGGACCAACTGGAACACCAACTCCTCGACACCGTCCTGGAACTTGCTGCGTCGAATGAGTTGCAATCGCCTCGCTGTGAAGAACTCATCAGGCTTGCCCTTGGGGTAGTGTTCGGGAAACACGATCATGCGCTGGTTCTGGGTTCGCAAAAGACTCGGTTCCATCTCGGTGATAATCAGCTCGGCCACCATCGAGGCCGACATCCCTCGAACCACTTCAACCGGCAGGCACAGCACTGGTTGACCGCCAGCCTGATTGGCAGCAATCGTCCAGACGGCGCTGACGTCTTCCTCCCGCTTGCCGACCAGCAACGGTCCAATGGCCAACCGATGCGTCTTCAACACGTCCTCGATCCGCTGGCGTCCAGCCGCCTCCGACGAAATCATCTTGATCTTGGGACTGGCGGCGTCCTTGAAGGCTTTCACCACCGCGTGACGGATTCGTTGACCAAGTTGTTTGTCCGACTCGATGGGCTCATACCAGTGATGTCGGCTCAGGAGCGTTTGTTTCTCGTCCGTCGTGCGAGAGCTCCAGTCGAACAACTCCGCCAATGCGCGAGAGTTGTCTGGTAGGCCTGTTGCCCCCGCGCCGATCTTCAAACCTAGCTCTACCAGCTTGATCGGCGGTGTCAGGATCGGCGTTGGAACGGGGGGTGCTGGTTGAGCGGCTTGGCCTGAAGGCCGCAACTCCGGTTCAGCTTTCGAGCGGACCGATTGGGTCTTGGTGGCGGATCGGCCCGGAGTCGGCGGCGTGGATGCGAGCGCCGGAAGCGGGGCGAGGGTCACCCGTTGAATGCGGCTCACTTGCTCGGGCGGCAGTCCCATCAAGCCGTACAGCGCCGGCAGGTGCGTCGTGACATCAGGAATGTTCAGCCCGTCCAGCCAGCCCAGCAGGAATACAATCGGTTCGGGTGCCCGCTTAAATGCCGCGATAAAGGCCCTCACCTGATCAGGGGGCAGTGCCTGAATGATCGGTGTTAGCACCTGATGCCATGCGTCGGTGTTCACGCGCTCCGCCACGGTGGGTATGAATACAGACGCCTCAAACAAGAAGCCGATGGCATCCCTCAGCAGATCGTCTTCGGTGAGCGGCTGTTCCCTCCCCAGCTTTCTCAACAGCAGATCTCGGATCGAGGCCTGGCTGCCAGAAGGCGGCGCCTGGACACCTAATGCGGACATTGCTGCAGGGTCAGCGTCCAGCAGCATGGGGGGACGAATCACGATCACGCATCGGCCGCTCTCGGTCAACCCGGGCAACTGGTTGACCAGCAGGGCGTCATTTCGGGCGCGATAGTACGAGGCGAACGCCTGCACATGCTTGGCCGCATGCGCCAGATAACCTGCCACGTTGCTGTGCCACAGCGCCTGCATTGCCTTCAAGCGCTCGTGCAAGGCCCGCGTCAGATGCAGCCCTCCCTCCGGCGTGTTGCGCTCGTAGGCGATCTCGATGTCATAGCCCTGCGCGGCTTTCTCATCCAGATCGCCAAGCAGCGCCCTCGTAAATGGAGAGATGATTGTCCCGTCGATTTGGCGCTGGGCGGATGCGTCGCTCTGGAGGTGGGCTGGACTTTCCGGCGTGCCCCGATAGAGTCTAAACGCCTCCTCCGTGGCCCTGAACTCGGACTCAAACCGGGCGATCATCTTCGCCCACTCGGCCTTCAGATAGTCGTTGTCGGCATAGCGATCCTCGGCGAGCGGCCGAGTGTATTGCGCGCTATCGTCGATCATGCCCGCATGAGGAATCAGCACCAGGAGTTTGGCGGCTCGGCCGCCCTGCTGCTCGATGGCAGCATTTAGCCTCGGCTTGACCTGCTCAAAGTCCGGCTGCGTGTCGATGTGGGCATAGATGACCGACACAGAGGGAGACTGCGCTTCGAGAGCCACATTGAGGGCTTTCGTCATGCCTGGCAAGACGGGAAGCGTCTCGATGTCGAGATCAGGCAGCAACACTTCACGCAGTGTCTGCCACGCCGGCCGCGGCACGAGGGGTGTTCCCTTCGCATCGCTCACATCCCGCAGATAGGCGAGCACCACCTTGGCCGCTTCTGTCTCAGAGGGCAGGCGCGGAGCAAACGACTTGAGGTGGAGGATCGTCGCGTTGCCGAGCTTCGCGGCGTCCACGGCGCGAAGCACGGGCATGATCGCACGATTGAACGTCAGCGTCGACACGCGTTCATCGATTGCCTCATCCTGCATGAGCCCACGATGCATCAACGTGAACATCCCGTCCCTGAGCAAGTCATCCCACAATTCAGGAGTCCACGGTTTCCGACCCGCTTCCGCCTTGTACTCCCGGATGAGTCGCTC
>JACQRA010000102.1 GCA_016206725.1 Candidatus Omnitrophota bacterium | reverse complement strand
GGCCTGACCTGCCCGCTGACCGTGTCGCCCGTATGGAGATCGAACTTGCGAATCTGGGAGGGGGACACGTAGATGTCATCCGGACATGGCAGGTAGTTATAGTTCGGAGAGCGCAGGAACCCGAAGCCGTCCGGCAAGATCTCCTGCACCCCTTCGGAGAAGATCAACCCCTCTTTCTCCGTCTGCGCCTGGAGGATCTTGAAGATGAGATCCTGCTTCTTCAGACCCGAGAGGCCGTTCACGCTGAGCTCCCGAGCCATTTTGGTCAACTCGGTGATCTTCAAGTCTTTCAGATCCGCCAGATTCAATCGTCCTGTCCCACTAGCTGTGTGTTCCATAGGTCTTTCACCTGCCTTTGGGTCTCGAGGAGCCCCGCTGCGTTATCGATCACCACATCGGCCAACGCCACCTTGGCCGAGAGCTTCCATTGGGCCGCGATCCGCCGACGGATCTCCGGCTCCGACCATCCGCGCGCCTTCAACCGTTGGCGCTGGATGGCTGCCGGAGCCGTCACCACGACGAGTCGATCGACCAGCTTGTGCATCCCTGCCTCCACGAGCAGGGGCACATCAAGCACCGCCACACGAACACGCCCTTGACGCCGCCACTGCGAAAGACGCGCTTTCGTGCGGCGAATCACGTCCGGATGAATGATGCGTTCCAGCCGCCGTCGGGCTTTGGCGTCTCGAAAGACCCGCTGACCCAATGCCAACCGGTCAATGGAGCCGTCGGCTTTGAGGATTGTCCGCCCGAAGGTCTTGATGATGCAACGCCACGCCGGCTGGCGTGGCTGAATCGCCTCATGGGCCAGGTGATCCGCGTCAATCACCTCAGCCCCGCATTCCTTCAGCATCTTCGCGACGGTGCTCTTCCCTGTCCCTACACTGCCTGTAATGCCAACCACAATCATCCTTCTATCATGTCCATTCGGTTAGATCGAGCCAGTTGGGGCCGGTCTTGATCGTCACCAGCAACGGGACGTTGAGCATGATCGCCCCCTCCATGATCCGTCGCACCATCGCGGCCAACGAGTCACGTTCGTCCGGCGGCGCATCGAACACCAGCTCATCGTGAACCTGCAACACCATGCGGCTTGCCATCCGCTGCGCGCGCAGAGCCGCGGCGATCTCGATCATGGCGCGCTTGATCAGGTCGGCCGCCGTGCCCTGGATCGGGGTGTTCATCGCCAATCGCTGGCCAAGTTGACGGATCGCGGGATCGTGACTGGCAAGCTCCGGCAGATACCGCCGACGTCCCAGCAGCGTTTGCACGAACCCCTCCGTCGTCGCCTGCTGAATCTGGCGGTCAAAGAAGCTGCGCACGCCGGGATACCGCTCAAAATAGGCGTTGATAAACGCCGCCGATTCCTCGTAAGGAAGGCCGAGCTCCCTTGAGAGCCCATGGGCGCTCATCCCGTAGAGGATGCCGAAATTCACGGCTTTCATCGCGCTGCGCATCTCGGCGGTCACATCAGTCTCCGGAATCCCGTAGACTAAGGAGGCGGTGCAGCGATGAATGTCCCGGCCGTTAGCAAAGGCGGTGATGAGCTGATGATCGCCGGAGAGATGCGCGAGGATTCGCAGCTCAATCTGCGAATAATCCGCCGCCATGAACATCCAGCCGGAGCGGCGCGGAACGAACGCCTGACGAATCTGCCGTCCAAGTTCAGTCTTCACCGGAATGTTTTGCAGGTTGGGGCTGCTGGAGGAGAGCCGTCCGGTGGCCGTGGCGGTCTGATTGAAGGTGGTATGCAATCGACCCGTCGCCGGATCAACCAGCGTGGGCAGCGCGTCGACGTAGGTCGAGCGCAATTTAGCCAGCTCGCGGTATTCCATGAGCCGTTTGGGCAAGGGATGCTGTTTCGCGAGGTGTTGCAGGACGTCGCTGTCCGTTGAGGGCCCCGTCTTGGTTCGTTTGATGACGGGGAGCTTCAACTGTTCGAAGAGCACCTGAGCAAGCTGCCGCGGGGAGTTGAGATTGAAGGCCCCGCCGGCCACGTCCGTGATCTCGTCATGCAAACGGGCCAGTTGCTGCTCCATGGCATCTCGCAGGCGGCTGAGATGCGTCACGTCAATCGCGACCCCGTCGACTTCCATCTCGGCTAAGACCTCAAGCAGCGGCAGCTCCAGTTCGCGATACAGCACCATGAGCCCCAGCTCGTCCAGGCGCTTCGTCAGATGTTCGTGCACGTTGAAGACGGCACACACAGCCGCTGCACAGTCCGTCGCCATCGAAGGCATCGTCACCTCATCCATCGCCTCGGGGAGCTTGAGGCGGATGTCGAGGACTTCGTCGAGGAGATCGGCAAGACCCTGTGTGGTGCGAGCCGGGTTGGCCAGATGCGCGGCGATCATCGTGTCGCCGACAAGGCCTCGGAGCTCAAGGCCTATGCCGCGAAGGCCGCGCATGAGGGTTTTCCCATCGTGACTGATCTTGGCCGCGGAGGGATCAGCCAGCCACGAGATCAGCCCTTGAGCGATGCCGTGAAGCCCTTCACGATCCACTCGGACGAGCCACGCTTCTTGCGAATCCGCCGCCAGGGCGAGAGACATCGCGGGAGCGGCTCCCCATCCCACCACCGCCGCCATCCTCGCGTGAGCAAGCTGCCGGCTGAGATGCTCGAACGCTTCAGGCGAATCCACAAGGCGCACCGCAGGGCTGGCGGCGCTCGAAGCCGGCGCATGGTCCTCGAGGTCCTTGAGCAATCGCTTGAACTCCAGTTCGCGGAACAGCGCGCGCAGCGCTTTCCAATCGGGCTCCCGGACCTTCAAGTGTTCCAGCTCCACATCGATCGGCACATCGTCATGAATCCGCGCCAACTCCCGTGAGACCTCCATCTGGCGTCTGCCTTCTTCGAGTACTTTGCGACGCGAGACTGACGTGACCTCCGGCAACTGCCGATAGAGGTTGTCCACACTCTCAAATTGCTCGAGCAGCTGCCGTGCCGTGGCGGCCCCAATACCCGCAACACCCGGAATGTTATCCGTCGCATCCCCCATCAGCGCCATCAAATCGACCATCTGCTCGGGATCGACCCCATAGCGCTTGCGCACGACCGCGCGATCGATGAGCGCCTCATCGTGCTGATGCGGGTTGTAGACTTTGACGTGAGCCTTGACAAGTTGGAGCACGTCTTTGTCGCCGCTGACAAGCCACACCTCACCCACCACCGTGGCGATCTCTCGAGCGATGGTCGCCAGCACATCCTCCGCTTCATAGCCTTCCCGCTCGAAGACCGGGATGCGATAGGCCTGCAACAGGGCTTTGACGGTGGAGAGCTGCTCGATGAGCGGATCGGGCATCGGTTTGCGTTGGATCTTGTACTCGGCGAATTGCCGGTGGCGAAACGTCGGTTTACCCACGTCAAAGGCGACCGCGAGATACGCCGGATGATGCTGCTCCAACAACGACCTCAACATGACGGCAAACCCATACACGGCGTTCGTCGGACGTCCTTGCGACGTCGCCAGCCCACGAACGGCATAGAACGCTCGATAGCAGAACGCGGTTCCATCGATGAGAAACGCCAAGCCCTGAGGCATATGCACGAGAGGATCTCAAGAGAAGAGCCTATCCGGCGAGAGGGATGCGTACGTTTACCAACGCTCCTGTGTGACGTGATGAAATTGCCGCCCCGTCTGGATGTTCGTCTGAAATTCCTGCTCCACCACATGACGACGGTACGCCGAACCGGCTTTGATGACTCCGAGCTCGACCAAGCGTTCCTCGGCCCGCAGCCGCCAGGGATCCGTCGGCGAGCTGAGTTGTCGGCATGTGGTCCAATAGGCCACGGCTTGACGCCGGTCGCCCAGTTGCTCGCTGACCACGGCGAGGTTCGCCAGGGTCTCGGCGCTGTTGGGGTTGAGTTTCAACGCCCGCTCATAGTAATGACGGGCGGTCTGCAGGTCACCCCGACGCTCGTGAAGCTCGCCGGCTTTGAGCCAATAGAGGACGGCGAGATCTCGCTTGCCCGTTCGCTGATAGAGCGAGGCGAGGTTCGTCACGGCATCCACCGACGTCGCATCCATGGCCACAGCCCGCTCATAGGCCGCTTTGGCGGCTTCGAACTGGGCGCGCTGCTCATAGAGCATGGCCACCCGCAACCACATGGCCACCGCCTGATCCCGCTCTCCCTGTCGCTCGAAGATGCCGGCAAGACCGCTGAGCGCTTCAAGATGATCCGGCCGAATCTCCAGGACTTCTTGGTACAAGCGCTGCGCGGTCGGCAAGTCGCCGCGCTGTTCAAAGAGGACCGCCGCCTTGGTCAACCGTGGCAGCGCGTAGGTGAAGCGTCCTAACCGTTTATACAGGGAGCCCAAGTTGGCGCTGGCCTCCAGATAGTTGGGATCGATTGTCAGAGCTTGCTCGTACGATTGCAGCGCCAGCGCCGCATGGCCCTGACGTTCGTACACCACCCCAAGATCGTTGTGAGGAACGGCGAATGCGGCATCCAGATGAGCCGCTTTCTGATACCACGTGACGGCCTCTTCCAGGTCACCGTAGCGTTGGCTCTTGAGCCCTTCTTCTCGATAGCCCTTCGCTTCATCACGCAGGCTGGTGGACGCCGTCGCCGCCGTCGCGGAAGGCGCCAGCATCAACAGCGAGAAACCGATGAGGAGATTACGCATGATGACCGCTGACATGATGTGTTGGTGAGTCGCCTGGTGGGAACATCCGCGCCAAGTGTAGCATGTTCGACGGCCTTCGTCAACCAGGGACACAAAACAAATTCTAAAAAATTGGTTTGTGTCCCTGATTACTCTCCGCTTGATCGCAGTGAAATCGCACCGGTGGCTGAGGTGACCGCAATGGTCTGCGTTTTGGTTCCACTGTTCAAGACCACCGTCACCGATGAAGAGCTCAACGCCCCGCTGGGCTGAAAGACGACACGGCCGGTGCCCGCGGCCCCGCCCTCAAGCGTCACGTCCACCGAATCCGGCAGACGGACTTTCTTCGGCTCCTCCTGCTCCAACGTTTCCTCGATCACAAGTTGCTGGTGGTCTTCGTCGAGCAGGACCGTGCGGGCTTCGCGAGAGCTGATCGCGAGGTTCCTGGCGAGATACAACAAGCCCGTGATCTCGCGCGTCGTCGTCTTCAACCGCACCTGCTTGGCATAGCCGGTCAGCGCAGGGATGCTCGTGCCCACGAGAATCCCGATAATGGCCATGATCACCAACAACTCAATCAACGTAAACCCAAAGGGATGGTGATTAAGTGATTGAGTGATTGAGTGATTGAGTGAGTTCCAACGATTGAGGTGATACATTTTCTTAATCACCTAATCACCTAATCTCTTAATCACCATTTCTTTACCAGTTGACGATATCATCCTGGGTGCCGTCATCATCCGACCCGTTCGGACCGAAGGAATAGAGATCATAGGAGTGCTGGCGGTGGGTCGGTGAGCCGCCGTTGGTGGAGAGATACACATAGGGAGCGCCCCACGGATCGAGCAATGCTCCTCCTTCCAATTCATCCTCTTTCAACTCCATATACGGGCCCATCCAATCGGCATCATCGGATTCTTCGGTGAGGGCGGTCACCAGATTGTCGTTCCCGGAAGCCGGGTAGTCGCCCAGATCGCCGTGATACATGGCAATGGCCGTCTCCAGGGCCGCGATCGTCGCCTTGGCCTTCGTGACCGCGCCTCGCCGACGGGCGGTCTGCGCTCCGGCCGTCACCAGTCCCATGAGAATGCTCAGAATCGCAATCACCACGAGCAGCTCCACCAACGTAAATCCAAAGGCCGTGTGATTGAGCAATTGAGTGATTGAGTGATTGTGTAGAGACGACATGTTTTTCTTAATCACATAATCACCTAATCTCTTAATCACCATTTCATCATTGTGCATCATAGTCCTGCGTCTCCCGGAGGATTTCCTCCACTGTGGTCTCGCCCTGCAGCGCTTTCCCCAACCCGTCCTCGCGGAGGGTCCGCATCCCGGCGCGTCGAGCGGCTTCCCGCACCTCGCTCACACTCGCGCGCTTGAGCACCATCGGACGAATCTCCTCGCTCATCGGCAACAGCTCGTACAACCCCATGCGACCTTGAAAGCCCAGTCCCTGACACGCCGCGCACCCGCCGGCTTTCATCAACGTCATCTGATGGCTCATGGCGGTATGCACAATCGACCCCTCGGCGGGTGCCGCTTCCTTCACCTGATTCAGCGAGGCCTCGAGGCCTTCCCGCGTCAGATGCAGCGCCGCCAGGTCCTCATCGGTAGGCTGGTACGACACGCGACACTGGGGACACAACCGACGGACCAATCGCTGCGCCAGGACCGCGTGGACGGTCGAGGTGATGAGAAACGGCTCCACCCCCATGTCAATCAACCGCGTCACCGCCCCCGGCGCGTCGTTGGTGTGCAGCGTCGAGAAGACCAGGTGGCCCGTCAGCGCCGCTTGAATGGCGACCTGCGCCGTTTCCGCATCGCGAATCTCGCCGACCATCACGATGTCCGGATCGTGACGCAAGATGGCCCGCAGGCACGTCGAGAAATCCAAACCGATCTTCTGGTTGATCGCGATTTGCACGAGGCCGTTGATGTCGTATTCGACCGGATCCTCCGTCGTGATGATCTTGACGTTCGGATGATTCAGCGTGGTCAGGGAGGCGTAGAGGGTCGTGGTCTTGCCTGAGCCGGTCGGCCCCGTCACCAGGAAGAGCCCGTGCGGACGCGTGATGATCCGCTCGATCGCCTCGCGCATGGGGTCGTCCATCCCCAGCTGGTTCAGCGTCTTGTTCAGCGCCCCCTTATCGAGCACCCGCAAGACGATGCTCTCGCCGTGAATCGTGGGAAGGGTCGAGACGCGCAGATCGATCTGCCGGGCCTCGCGCGTCATGAGGATGCGGCCGTCCTGAGGCACGCGCGTCTCGGCGACATCGAGGTTGGAGAGAATCTTGATCCGCGAGGAAATGCCCAGCGCCAGACTTTTCGGGGGCTTCGCGATCTGATAACAGATCCCATCGATGCGGTAGCGAATGAGCACATCATGCTCAAAGGTCTCGATGTGAATATCGGAGGCGCGCTGGGTGACGGCTTCAGCCAGGACGATATCCACGAGACGGATGATGGGGGCTTGGTTGGCGAGCTCGGCCAGCTTGGAGCTGTCCCCGCTGACGGCGGTCCCGGCCGCCCCTCCCGCGCCGGCAAACGCTTCTTGCAGAGCTTTGACTTCAAGCGCCGGCGTGTCCATTATTCGCCTTCGGGTGTGGCTTTCAGGATTTCGGTCATGGTGGTGAAGCCCTGGCGGATCTTGAGCTTGCCGTCCTCGCGCAACGCCCGCATCCCCTCTTGCACCGCGCGCTGTGTGAGCGCGGAGGCCTGTGTCTTGGTGACGACGAGCTGCCGCAGTGAATCGGTGAGCATCAATAATTCGTAGATGCCAACCCGCCCGCGGAAGCCGCTCTGATGACACGCCTCGCAGCCGCGGCCCTCCACCACCTCGGCAACCGCCGGCTCGCCGAGAAACGCCTGCTCCTCAGGTGTTGTGGGACGACGACTCTGACAGGAGACACAGATACGTCTGACCAATCGCTGGGCGACGACACCCTGAATGGTCGAGGCCACCAAAAACGGCGCGATGCCCATGTCCGTGAGCCGCGTGACCGCCGAGGGGGCATCGTTGGTATGCAGCGTGGAAAACACGAGGTGGCCGGTCAGGGCGGCTTGGATCGCAATCTGGGCGGTTTCTTGATCGCGAATCTCGCCGACCATGATGACATCCGGCGCCTGACGCAACATCGCGCGCAGCCCCGCGGCAAACGTCAATCCCACCGAGGCCTTGACATGGACTTGATTGATGCCGGCCAGCTGGTATTCAACAGGGTCTTCCACGGTGATGAGTTTGCGATCCGGCCGGTTCAACACAGCGAGCGTCGCATAGAGGGTGGTGGTTTTTCCGGATCCGGTCGGCCCCGTCACCAGGATCATCCCATAGGGACGGGCGATGAGCTGTTCCCAACGCTGCTCATCTTCCGGGGAGAATCCCAGTTCCTTCAGACTTGGCATGCCTTCATCACGGGTGAGCAACCGCATGACGATGGATTCACCATGCAACGCCGGCAGGACGGAGATCCGAACATCCAACGGCTTGTCAGCGACGGTCAATTGCAAGCGGCCGTCTTGAGGCAGGCGTTTCTCGGCGATGTTGAGGCCGGCCATGATCTTCAAGCGGCTGGTGACAGGTCCGTGCAGCGCCTTCGGCGGCGTATTGACTTCATGCAGCACCCCGTCGATGCGATAACGAACCTTCAACATCTCGGCCGAGGGTTCGATATGGATGTCGCTCGCCCGCAGTCGCACCGCCTCTGTGAGGACCGAATCAACCAACTGGATGATCGGCTCCTCCGTCCCGCCCGTCGTGGCGGGTGTCGTCGGAGTTGAAGAAAGCGTGGGTGCGGCCACTGGTTTCGCCACCGGCGCCGCCGGAGTGACCGGTGACGGAGCCTTCGGCGGGATGGCGGCGG
>JACQRA010000011.1 GCA_016206725.1 Candidatus Omnitrophota bacterium | reverse complement strand
GCGTCACACAATTGGAAATTCTTCCGAAGCCGCCCGAAGCCCGTCAGCCGGGCGATCTCTGGCCGGATTACCCGAACGTCCTGCGGACGTCGAGCAGCCACGAGGAAGGTGGACGGCGCGAGTGGGCGGTGCAAACGAGGCGATTTCTCGGGAGCGAGGGACGGGTCACGACGCTTGAGTGTGTGCGTGTCGAATGGGCGAAAGAAGCGGCCTCTGACAAACCGAGTCCGAAAGAGATTCCCGGCACGACCTTCACGGTTGCGGCGGACCTTGTGCTCTTGGCGATGGGATTTGTCTCGGTCGAGCGCCAGCCTCTTGCGGAAGCGTTGGGTCTTCGCACCACCCCTCGCGGCGCCATCGAAACGACCGCAGACCCCTCGACTTCGCTCGGGATGCCGCCCCCAACAGGGCTCCACTATCAGACCTCGGTGCCCGGGGTGTTTGCGGCCGGGGATGCGCGGCAGGGCCAGTCGCTGGTCGTCTGGGCGATCAGCGACGGCCGCCGAGCCGCCCATGCGATCGACGAATACTTAATGGGTCGCTCGGACCTTCCTGCGCTGTAACCATACCGACCTCGTTCGCATCGGCTGGATCTTCCGCGGCAAAGTCCGCCTCGATCACCTGAGTGATTGATGTCCTCGGATGACGTGCTATGATGAACATCATGAAATCCCCACTCCGTCGATTCCTCGGCTCCCTCCAGATTGCAGTGGCGCTCTTGATTGCCATTGCGGTCGTGCTGGCGTGGGGCACGTTGTATGAAACGCGCTTCGGTACCGCGGCGGTGCAGCGCGCGGTCTATCAGGCGTGGTGGTTTCAGGCGATCTTGGGATTTCTCGCCATTAATCTCGCCGTGGCTGCTTTTGAGCGGTATCCCTGGAAGCGAAAACACCTGCCGTTTGTCTTGGCACACTTGGGCATCATTCTGATTTTGCTGGGCGGCATCATCGGCGGGCGTTTTGGCATCGAAGGCCAGCTCATCATTCCCGAAGGTCAGGCCGAACGGATGCTACAGCTTCCCACCAATGTGCTGAGCGTTCACCATCATGCCTCCGAGACGACGCACGTCGCTGCGGTGGACTTCGAAACGCACGCCTGGGTTCACGAACTGAATCGGCAATTCGTGATTCCGCTTGAGGCGCGTACGTTGCATCTGACCGTTGACCGATATTTCCCTGATGCGCAACTGGCCGAGGAGATCACCGGTGAAGGCACCGAACAGTTTCCCGCCGCGCAGGTCCGCTTAACCGATCAGAGCCAGGAGGATTCCATGTGGCTCTTGGCGAACGACCCTGAGCGATTTGGGGTCGGATGGGGCGCGGCGCACCTGCTCTTCTTTGCACCCGAGACGAAGGCGCAGCGCGATCAACTGCTCGGCAAGCCGCAGGTCGTGACCCATCCACGTGGCGTCGTGTCGGTGAAGCTCCCCAACGATTCACACAACCACGACGTACCGGTGCCGGCTCAGCTCGGCCAGGCGGTGGCGATTGCCGGCACCCCCTACACGATCATGTTCAAGGACTACTTTGCGGATTTCGCGCTCGGCGAGCAGGGGCCTGTCAGCCGCTCACAACAGCCCAACAATCCGGCGGTGGCCTTCACGCTCAACGGGCCGGAGGGGACGGATGCGCATCTGCTCTTCGCCCTGCATCCGAACTTCGCGGCGATCCACGGCCGTTCACACGTCATCAATGCGGAAGTCGCCTATCGCCATGATGCCACGGCGGCCCTTCCTCCAAACACCATCGCCCTCATCGCCCCATCCAATGAGCTGATGGCCGTCGCGACCGATGAGCAGATGCAGCGGACCGTCTTCGAGACCATCGAGATCGGCCGCGCCTACACCCATCCGTCCTTGGGCTACACGTTCTCGATTGAGGCCTATCATCCGAAGGCAAAGGTGACGCAGCACATCACCAACCGGAGTGACGATGTTCGTGCGGAAGCGATTCATGTCATCGGGCGACTCGATGATGAGATGGCGGAATCTTGGGTGTGGCTTCGGCAGCCAGCGGAGCTGCGACTGGGGAACGAGTCGGTCGTGGTGGAGTATCGGCCGGGCACGCGGGAGCTTCCCGTGACGATCAAGTTGTCGGATTTCCGCAAAATTGATTATCCCGGCACACAGATGGCTGCCGGATTCGAGGCGGACGTGCAGCTCACCGATGCGAAGCGCGGGGTGATCCTCATGCGCAAGATCAGCATGAACAACCCGCTGCGCTATCGCGGCTACAGTTTTTTTCAATCCAGCTATGTCCCCGGCGAGGTGGAGACGACGGTCTTGTCCGTGCGCAACGACCCAGGCACCCCGCTCGTCTACGCCGGCTTTCTCATCGTGGTCGGGGGGATCGTGAGCCTGTTCCTCGGCCGCCGGAAGACTCGTGGGCGCCGCCGATGACGAGGGGGGAATGATATCAAGGCGTAGAATTATACCAAATATGGTATACTATGCGTAACGCGAGCGGGCTGAGAGCACTGGACTTTATCGGCTCATCCCGAGAGGATGTGAAGGCGTTTCCGGAGGAGGTTCGGCAGGACATCGGCTACGCGCTCTTTGAAGCACAGCGGGGCCAGAAGCCGGCGGCCGCAAAACCTTTGCAAGGCTTCGGTGGAGCCGGCGTGCTGGAAATCATCGAGCGCCACGACGGGAACACGTACCGGGTGGTCTACACGGTGAAGTTCCCCAATATCGTGTACGTCTTGCACGGCTTCCAGAAGAAGGCCAAGCACGGCATCAAGACACCTCAACAGGACATCGAATTGATCAAGCAGCGGTTGCGGGTTGCGGAGCACGACTACGAAACCCACTATCGGCTGGACAAGGAGAAGGCGTCATGAGCGCTGAGCACAAGGTTCACAGAGGAAGCGACAACGTCTTTGCGGATATCGGCATCGCCCATCCAGAGCGGGTACTGGCTCGCGCGCAGGTCATGGCGAGGATTACCGACCTCATCAGAGCGCGCGGCTTAACCCAACAACGCGCCGCAGCGCTTCTCGGCATCCCACAGTCGAAAGTCTCCTGTCTGATGAACGGGAAGCTCAGCATGTTCTCGCTGGATCATCTGTTTGAACTGTTGAATGCCCTGGACCGGGATGTGGAGATCATCATCAAGCCGAAAATGAAGGTGGAAAAATTCGCCACGACTCAAATTTTGGTGACCACAACCCCCTGAAAGCGATGGTGCGATGAGATGAGGGCGAAGGACTTCAACGACTTGCTCAAAAGCATTGACGAAGCCAGAGCGATCCGCGCGGGCAAACGGAAGCCCAGCCGAGTCATCACGTTCAATCCCGTGGAAGTAAAAGCGATCCGGAAGCGCCTCCATG
>JACQRA010000100.1 GCA_016206725.1 Candidatus Omnitrophota bacterium | reverse complement strand
GGCTGGAGTTCTACTACCCCGAGAAGTTCATCCAGCGAGGTGAGGAGGAAGCATTGCGTCTGCTGCCGGTGCTCAAGCAGATGACCGGCGCGCTCGACCTCTCCGGCGGCCAAACCATTTCACAAACTGTTCAAGAAAGTATATGATAAGGAAACGATGGCGAATCGCGTGGTGATTACGCATGGGGTTCGGACGCCACAAGGCGTCTTCGGCGGAGCCCTGAAAGGGTTCACCGCGCAGCAACTCGGCGAGATCGTCGTCCGGGAGCTGCTCACGCGCGCGCATCTCAAGCCGTCCGATGTCGAAGAGCTGATTGTCGGCTGCGTCGGGCAGACCTCCGATGCGCCCAACATCGCCCGCGTCATCGGGTTGATGGCCGGTCTCCCCAACCAGGTTCCCGCGTACACCGTCCAGCGCAACTGCGCCTCGGGTCTCCAGGCCATCCTCAACGCGTCTCAGAACATCGTCTGCGGCGATCGGGATGTCCAGATCGCCGGCGGGGCGGAATGCATGAGCGCCGCGCCCTACGTCAACCGCGATCTGCGGTGGGGCAAGCGCCTGCGCCATTCCGAGTTGATCGATACGATCTGGGAGGGGCTCACGGATCCGGTGTGCGGGCAGATCATGGGCCGCACCGCGGAGAATCTCGTCGAGGAATTCGGGATTTCGCGGCAGGACCAAGACCGGTTTGCGATCCTCTCGCATCAGCGCGCCTTCCGCGCGACACGGGAAGGGCGGTTCAAGGATGAGACGGTCACGGTCATGATCCCCAAGAAAGCCTATGGCAAGGCATTGCCCCCTGAGCCGTTCACGCAGGATGAGGGGATCAATCCCGCCCTGAACGAGCAGGTATTGGGCCAGTATCCCGCCATCTTCAAAGAGGGCGGGACGGCGACCTCAGGGAATAGTTGTTTCAATGCGGACGGCGGCGCGGCAGTGCTCGTGATGCGTGAGGAGCGCGCTAAGGCGCTTGGGTACGCGCCGATGGCAGTGATCCGTGGCTACGCCGTGGCAGGGCTTGAGCCTCATCGCATGGGATTGGGGCCGGTCCTCGCCGTGCCCGAAGCGTTGAAGAAAGCGCGGGTGACGTTGCAGGACATCCAACTCATCGAGATCAATGAAGCCTTCGCCGCAACCTATCTGGCGTGCGAGAGAGCGCTGAAGCTCAATCGCGACATTGTGAATGTCAACGGCGGCGCCATCGCGCTGGGGCATCCGGTCGGGCAGAGCGGGGCGCGGATCGTCATCACCCTCCTCCACGAAATGAAGCGGCGCAACCTTACGTTAGGACTCGCGAGCCTGTGCGTGGGCGGCGGCCAAGGCGTCGCGATGGTCTTCGAACGAGTCTGATGTACATTTATAAAGCGGCGGTGGTGGGAGCCGGCGCGATGGGGGCCGAAATCGCCCAGACCATCACCTTCAGCGGGCTGCCTGTCGTACTCAAAGACGTGGATCAGGGCCGTGTCGAGAAAGGCCTCGAGACCATCCGCACGATCTACCAGCGCCGAGTCGATCGCGGCAAGATGACCCAAGAAGAGATGGGGCAGAAGATGGCGTTGGTCATTCCCGCCACGACCTACGAGCCGCTACATGACGCTGATCTGGTCATCGAAGCGGTCCCCGAGCAACTGAGCCTGAAACAGCGGATCTTCAAGGAGCTCGACGGCGCCGTGCAAGAGAGCGCCATCCTGGCCTCGAATACCTCGTCTCTCTCCATCTCTGCCTTGGCGTCTGTCACTCAACGAGCGCAGAAAGTGATCGGCATGCACTTTTTCTATCCCGCCCACATCATGAAACTCGTCGAGGTGATCCCCGGCTTGGAGACCTCCGAGGAAGCCGTGGCGGATATCACCGCATTCGCCGAGAGCTTGCGGAAGCTGCC
The DNA here is from genome assembly GCA_016206725.1 of Candidatus Omnitrophota bacterium. Classification (GTDB taxonomy): domain Bacteria; phylum Omnitrophota; class Gorgyraeia; order Aquiviventales; family Aquiviventaceae; genus CAZUWM01. Next base: position 2,808 of record JACQRA010000100.1, on the reverse strand, counting down.
GATTCGGGTGAATGAATGTCCGGGCTTCCTGGTCAATCGCATCCTCATGCCCTATCTCAATGAAGCGGCCTTCTGCGTCCAAGAAGGAGGCGCCACCCCCAAGCAGGTCGATGAGGCGATGGGGAACATCGGGTTTCCGATGGGGCCGTTTGCGCTCGTTGATCAATTAGGTTTTGACGTGTGCCGCGAGGTGGTCAACATCCTCGTCGATGCCTACGGGGATCGCATGCAACCGGCGTCACTCTGGGAGCGGCTCTACGCGAAAGGCCGTCTCGGGACGAAATCCGGGGCGGGATTCTACCTGTATGGTGACCGCGCCGGAGGGTCAGATCCGGAATTCGACGCGATCGTCAAAGAGCTTTCCTCATCGGCCAAGCCGAAGGGCGAGTTCTCCGTCAATCGCGTCATCCTGCCGATGATCAATGAAGCGATTCGATGTCTGGAGGAGCATGTGTGCACCGCCGCGGAAGTGGATTTGGCCGTCATCGCGGGGCTGGGCTTTCCGCAATCCAAAGGCGGCATTTTGCGCTACGCGGATGAGCTGGGCCTCGATGTCGTCTTGCAGGAGCTGGAGCGGTTTCGTCAAGAACTCGGCGCTCGATTCTGGCCTTCGCCTCTGCTGAAACGAAAGGTCGCGGCGGGGCACTTGGGCAAGAAGACAACACGAGGCTTCTTCAATTATGCCGAATAACATCAAACTTCAGGTCGAGGAGGGGATCGCGGTCGTGACGATTGATCGGCCTCCTGTCAACGCGTTGAGTCGAGAGGTGATGGCGGAGTTGGACGCGACGCTGCAGGCCGTCAAAACCGATGCCGCGGTCAAGGTCGTGATCATCACCGGCGGAGGCTCCTTCGCGTTCGTCGCCGGGGCCGATGTGAAAGAAATAGCGGCCCTCTCCTCAGCAAAAGAAGCGGCGGAGGTGGCGGCCAAAGGGCAAGCCGTCATCATGAACATCCAGCGGTTAGGCAAGCCGGTCATCGCCGCGATCAACGGCGTGTGTCTGGGTGGGGGCAACGAGCTCGCCATGGCGTGCCATCTTCGCATCGCCGGCGATCGAACCCGCTTCGGCCAGCCGGAAATCAGCCTCGGCATCATCCCCGGATTCGGAGGCACCCAGCGGTTGGCCCGCTTGATCGGAAAAACCAAGGCGCTGGAGTGGATTCTCACCGGCGATCTGATCATGGCCCAGGAGGCGCACCGATTGGGCCTCGTCAATCACGTGGTCCCTCAGGATCAAGTGATGAAGGCCGCCAAGGACCTCGCCAGGAAAATCGCCTCCAAGGGACAGGTGGCGGTCCGCCTCGCGCTCCAGGTGACTGAACAAGGACTTGGACAGTCCCTCGACGACGGCTTGGCGGAGGAAGCCAGCGCGTTCGGCCAAGTCGCTGAAACACAGGACGCCAAAGAAGGGGTGAGCGCGTTCCTCGAAAAGCGACAACCTCGGTTTCAAGACCGATGATTTCATGGTGAGCCGAGTCGAACCATGAACTTGTCGCACCACGAATCCCTCGAAGTCGCCGAAGCCGCTCGAGAAACCGAGTGGCATGCGCCGAGTTTCCTCGCAGAGCTGTTCATGGGCCGGCTCAACACGCGGCTCGTCTTCCCGTATCCCGAGCAAGATGAGCAGGATCGCCGCGCGGGGGATGAGTATCTGAAGCGCGTGGAAGATTTCCTCCGTTGCCAGGTTGATCCGGATGCGATCGATCGCACTAAAGAGATGCCTCCCCACGTCATCGAGGGACTGGTGCGTCTCGGATGCTTTGGGATGAAAATCCCGAAGGACTACGGCGGGCTCGGGCTGTCGCAGATCAACTACAATCGGGTCATCTCCCTCGTCGCCAGCTACTGCGGATCCACCGCGGTGTGGCTCAGCGCCCATCAAAGCATCGGAGCCCCCCAGCCGCTCAAGCTCTTCGGCACCGAGGAGCAGAAACGCCGCTACCTGCCGCGGTTGGCGGCCGGGGCCATCTCGGCCTTCGCCTTGACGGAGCTCGGTGTCGGCTCAGACCCTGCAAACATGGAGACGACGGCGACCCCCATCGAAGACGGTGCTGCGTATCTGCTCAACGGGCAGAAGCTATGGTGCACCAACGGGCCGGTGGCGGAGGTCATTATCGTCATGGCCAGGACCCCTTCGATGACGGTGGACGGTAAAGAGCGCAAGCAGATCACGGCGTTTATCGTCGAGCGATCCATGCCGGGGGTGGAGGCTGTCCATCGCTGCGATTTCCTCGGCTTGAAAGGCATCCAAAACGGCGTCCTTCGCTTCACGAACGTCCGCGTCCCCAAGGCGAATGTCCTCTGGGGAGTTGGAGCGGGTTTGAAGTTGGCGTTGATGACGCTCAACACCGGTCGGCTCACGCTGCCGGCCGGATGTGTCGGGGCTGCCAAGCGGTGTCTCCAGATTTCCCGACAGTGGGCGAAGGAGCGAAAACAATGGGGCCGCGCCATCGGCCATCATGAGGCGATTGCCGCCAAGCTCGGAGAGATGGCCGCGACGGTCTTTGCCATGGATGCCATGGTGTGGTTGGCCTCCGCGCTGGCGGACCGGCGCGATACCGATATTCGTCTGGAGGCCGCGATGGCCAAGTTGTTTTGTTCCGAAGCGGCCTGGCGCATCGCGGATGAGACCTTGCAGATTCGCGGCGGGCGTGGCTACGAGACCGCGGATTCCTTGCGGGCGCGAGGCGAGACGGCCTATCCCGTCGAGCGCATCCTTCGCGAGAGCCGGATCAATCTCATCATTGAAGGCACGAGCGAGATCATGCGACTCTTCATCGCCCGCGAGGCCTTGGATGCCCATATGC
>JACQRA010000101.1 GCA_016206725.1 Candidatus Omnitrophota bacterium | reverse complement strand
GTCCTTCACCAGCGCCATGCAGTCCCTCAACAGCCTCACCACCTCCGCGATGCAGCAGTTCCAGTCTGTCGGCTCCTCCAGTTTCGGTCAAAACCTCAGCCGCTTCGGTCAGGAGATAGGACAGGGGACGGTGAGGAGTTTTGGGCAGGGGCCGTTTGGCTTTGCATCTTCGTCCCTCAGTCCAGGGTTTGGCCCCGACTTCCCGGCACTGGCGATGACCTCTGCGGCGAACGCGTTGGAATCGCTCCGCGGTCCGATGACGTTACAGATCGGTGGATCCGGGATGGCTGGACTCAAAGGCGGGGGCGTCTCCGGCGGAGGGGTTGTCTTTGCGTGGGGAGGATCTGATGGATTCCAAGTCGGATCGTACAGTATCGGGGGCGGTGGGTTAGTGGCGGGAGGGTCGGTGTCGTGGACATTAGACGTTACGTTATCGCGCAATCAAAATATCATGGATCTTCAAGGCCCTGCTTTAGCTAGTGGAGGTTCCGCACGCTTCTATGGGTTGGTGGGCGGAACGAGTGTAAGCGTTCCTTTTGATGGGACCAAACTCCCAACCTACACCTTTAGCGTGGGAGCCGGTGCCGGTTCTCCCGAGCTTCACGAGTTTGTCGTCTACACCTCAGTTGTAGAGTTATGGAAACGCCGCTAAGCCTCATAGTCGTTTTACTCATTGCGACGCTCACGTTCTTTGGTGTCAGCTTTGTTGGTGCAGTCTATACGAATGTGACTGCCTACCGCCTCAAAAGACACCTCGCGGCTCTTGGTAAAGACGATTACGTCAGCACCGCAGGCCTTTTCGGATCCCTCGCTTCGCTTTACACTCACACTGATGACGAAGAAGAACTCGGTTACAAGAAGGCCTTGCGCCTGAGTATAAAAATTACCAAGTTCGCCATGAAAGGTGTCGGCATTGGATTGCTTTTCCTGGTTATCGTCTGCCTGGTTGTTCGCTAGTCGACAGACAAATATGGAGACGGCGTTAATGACAGCGGCATACATCCTTTTAGGGATCGCCGTCTTATTCTTTCTGATTGGGTTCGGCAGTGCCTCCTATGGAATTATCCGGGGGCGCGGTCTCACGCGATATCTTGCTACTCACGGAAAAGAAGATTATGCCGCGAAGGTATACAGGATTGGATATTTCAAATATATCAATTCAGATCTTAACGCTGATGAAATGGAACTGGGTTATAAACGATCTCTTCGATGGAGCACTAAAATGATGATCGTGGCTGTCATCGGCTGTGTGACGAGCACTCTCCTGCTTGTCCTTGTTTGCCTTGTAGTTCTATGAGGAGGGGATGAGCGGTATTCAGATGGCGCGGCGGTCTCGTGGTGTAGCGATTCTTGCGCTTTATACGATGATTGGGGGGATCAGTTTGATCGTCTTCGGCGGGTGGGGTCTCTATCGGTTTATGGTTCCCGGGGCAGGGTCACAGCCGCCAGGACAGATGGGCAATTACTGGTACTTCTTCGTGGCGGGGTTGCTGGTGAGCGGTGCAGGGTGGGGCTTCTGGTTACGGAAGCCGTGGGCGCGAATCGCCCTGATCGTCATCTACGCGCTCGGCCTCATTTCCAAAATCCGTCCTGACTTCCCTCTCACGCTGTACTTCCATTTCCTCTACCTGACCGTCCGCCTGGGGTCGTTCGAGGTCGACATCCTTAACGTCTGCCTGTACGCCTACTTGCTCTATTTCTTGACCCGCCCCGCCGTCAAGGCGCAGTTTCAAGCAAGCCAAGCCATCTCAGTTACGCATGACTCGTAGAGGAGGACACATGAAAAACTTCTTGAGGAAATTGATGGTAGTGTTGGGGCTGATTTCCTTGGTCCTCCTGCTCTTGGTCGGTCTGACGGGGATGATCTCGTCAGTGAAATCGCAAGCGATCTTGCCCCAGGCGGAACACGTCGCCGAGGAGTTCTTCACCCAATTCAACGCCAGCCAGTTCGAGGCAATCTATGACAACCTGGCAGACGGCCGGTTGCGTCTCGTCCAGAGCAAGAAGGATTTCCTGGCGTTGCTACAGGCTGTTCAAAAGAAAATTGGCAAGGTCGTGAAGAAGAACCGCGAGGCCACGAAGCTGCAGTCCCTGGCGGACGGGGTGTACTTCGAGATCGCGTACACGACCGTGCATGAAAGCGGTTCAGCAGTGGAGACGCTCACCCTGCGGAAGAATAATGAGAAATGGCTGTTAGTAGGATACACCGTCGCTTCGAGAGAATTGATCCTCAGGTAGGCCAGAGGGAATCGCCATAACTTGGGAATTCGGGGGAATTCGGGGGACGTGATACATGATTGCTCGTGACACGCGATGATACCCGTCGGCCTGTTTGGGTTGCTCCTCACCGTCACCCCACCCCCCAGCATCTTCTTTTATCATCCCGACCATCTCGGCAGTGTGAACTTCGTGACGGATGGCGCAGGGACCGTGGTCGAGTCGTCGAGCCACGCGCCCTTTGGTAGCGCGCATCGTCGAGAGGTCGTCTCCACCCGCCACCTTCCACCGCGTCTTCAGCGAGTCCAGGAATTGCGCAGCGCCCAAGAGTATGCTACAGTTACTAAGGAGGTACTCAGGATGAAGCTCCACGTCGTGATGCAACGGGATGAGACCGGCTACTATGTCGCGGAAGTGCCCGCCCTGCCCGGGTGTCTAAGCCAGGGCCGGACGCTGTCGGAAGCCAAAGTGAACATCCGAGAAGCCATCGTGGGGTGGCTCACCGTGATGGACGCCCGAGCCAGAAAGCGCCCCGCCCAGACCCTCCTTGAAGTCGCCGTCTGAGATGGGTCAGCGGCTCCTCCCCTGCGCCGGAGCAGAGGCCGTGAAGAAGTTCAAGCGGGCCGGCTGGAGTGTGGATCGTCAAGTAGGTTCCCATGTCATGCTGGTCAAACCGGACTACCCCTATACCCTTATACCCTCTCCGTCCCGCAACATCGAGAGCTCGGCCTGGGGCTGCTCAGGAAGCTCCTCAAACAAGCCCAGCTCAGCGTCGACACGTTCAACGACCTGTAGAAACACCGGAGGCGTATTCTTCGTGGTCCCTCCGTGTCACTCGTCTCGCCATCGCCTCGTAACCCTCCTCACCAGCCTCACGTTCCTTTTGTTCACCCTCTGCCCACCGCCGGTGTTCGCCAACCACCTCGGGCAAGTCGTCCGGCAACCCAGCTATGAGCCGTTCGGGGAATTTGCCGGGCCGCAGCGAGCCTCGCGAGCGGAGTCCCGAGCGAGCGAAGCGACTCGAGGGAGCGCCTTACCCTGACCAAGGAACGGGCCGTATCACTCGATGAGATGAAACGACCAGCTCGACCTTGACGCTGAAGGACACGCTCAGGCATACTTCAAGTGAGACAACTGACAGGACAATCCCTCGCTGACTCCGCTCGGGATCATCCCCCGCGCGAGCGAGGGATGGCTGGCGATAAGGGCAAACCTCGAGTGATCGGGGGACGCAAAGCTTCGGATCTCAAGAAGATGGCCGAGCTGCCGTCCAGGCGAGATGGCCGAGCTACCGAACCAGGAAGGGTTCGGCTTTTTTGTTTGAGACCATACGCATGAGCCGTCAACGGGGATTGGTATTAGGGCTGGTCGTGGTGACCGCCGTCGTCTTTGCGGCGATCAGCTACGCGGCGCTGTTTTGGGCGCTGCACCTGGCTCGCTTGTCGGGGGCGGTGGATGTTCGCTTGCTGCAGGCGCGCTTCGCGGCTGAAGGGGGGATCGCGTGGGCCATGCAGCAACTGGCTTACAACCCGGCATGGAGCTCAGGGGTGGGAACTGACTTGACGCTCAACGGCATCCATGTGGATGTCGTCATCCCGGCCTGTGCTGCAACACCATGTCTGCCGAGGAAGTTGGAAGCGAAGGTGAGCTACTAGCGATGAAGAGACCACAAGGAGTCACGCTCGTGGAGTTGGTCGCCGTCGTCATCGTGCTGGCGGTGCTGTTGGGGGTCGCGATTCCGAGCTATGGACGGACGAAGGAACGCAATTATTATCGGGTGGCCACCACCCTCCTCCAAACCATCTACAGCGGCGAGCGGGCGTATTGCTTCACAAAAACCTCGGTCGGTAACCGACGCTATTATGCGCCGACCAACAACGGCGGGACGAATGCCGACTGGGATCCGATTTTCATGGATAAGCCGACGGTGACGGGCATCACCTTTGCGGTCACGGCCCCGACTCCTGGGGCGCTCGCGACCTGTGACACGGCGACCTTTACGGCCACGGCGACGCGGACGAGCGGTCCGTGTAATGGACGGACGGCCCAAATCACCGAGACTGGTAAATTGACGACACCGAATAATGAGACCGCGTGGAGCGACGGGACGTGCTAAATGCGCACGATGAGACGGCGCGGATATGCCCTGGTGGAATTAGTCGCGGCGGCCGTGATCGGGGCGCTGATCGCCGGCGGGATGTTGATGGCGTTGGTCACCGCCCTGCGCATCGCCCAGCAAGCGGGCGGGATCGGCATGTCCTTCTTCAGCTCGATGATGGGCCAATATCACAACTTCGTCGCGTGTGATTCCACCTGGTTTACCCCTGCCACCTGCGCGACGAATCTGCCGCCGGGCGCCTCAGCGGTGGCGTTTCCTTCCTCGATGCAGAAAGTTCCTGAAGAGATCCGGGCCAAGGGCTCCTATCGAGTCAACCGATTGCTGGTTGGTCAGCCCACGATTCATCTCAAGGCGGTGGTGGAGGTGCCCAGCGGATGACGCACATGACGCACGCGCGAGGGATCACGCTCATCGAGCTGCTGGCCGCCTCAACGCTGGGGTTTATCATCGTCTTGGCGCTGGGGCAGGCGGATGTGGCCCGGGTCAAATTCTTTGACGAGGTGTTACGAAAAGGACACGGTCCGCGAGCGGCCATCAGTCCCGAGGCGACCTATGCCTTGGATCAGATGCTCTCGGATCTCAAACAAGCGGATCGAGTCGTCTTGCGGAACCCGCAGGATCTCGACTCCACGTCTGATACGGATTGGGTCGCAAGTGACGTCCAGGCGTACCTGCCGGCGAGAGCAGGAGCGAGCGCGGAGTGGGTCCAGTACCGATTCAAGAAAGCCCAAGGCGCCACGCCTGCCAGCATCGAGATGTTTCGAGGAACCTGCGCCATTCATGAATCGTTTCAGGCGCCAGGCATGAGTGCCTTCTACGTGCAGTTCGTCAACATTGCCCCGGCGCCACCGGGTGGGGAACCGTTTACGGACGGGCGGGATAACAACGTCGTGGCGGTCGGCGTGCTGACGGAGCAGCAGAACGAGGCCGGTGCAGTCATCAAACAACGCATCCAATACGGCGCCACGATTCCCCTCGCCATTGCGTATACGAATATTGGAGCGGTCTTCAATCCCAAGCCCCCCAAGCGCATCATCGATTCAGGAGCGGGCTTGTCCAGCTCCTCTGCGACGGTGACCCCATGTCCCTCAAGCTAAGCGTGTGGCTCAGCATGGCGTGTCTGGTGAGCCTCTGCGCTCTGCCGCGGGCATCCGCGGAAGAGCGGGGGGAGAAGTTCAAGGGCTTCCATTCCTCCCCCCGAAGCATCTACCGATCCCTGCAGATGAGCACGTTGTGCGATCAAGATGACACGAGATGCGCCTACCGCATCGATCTCGCCGAGCCCCCCATCGATCTCGCCAAGCCCGCCCAACC
>JACQRA010000099.1 GCA_016206725.1 Candidatus Omnitrophota bacterium | reverse complement strand
TAATTCAACGGCTGCTTGAGGACGAACCGTCCATGCGGGCCTGAGAGGGTCACCACTGAGCCTTGTTTAAGCTGCCAGAAAAACGTGGAGGCGGCTCCGCCGTCAACATGCTGGAGGCAGATTTCCACGACCCCTGCTTCATGGGGCGGTGAGGCGATCGAGTAGGCGCGTTTAAGGATACTCTCGCCGGTCTTCGCCGCGCGCGTCGTGGCCGGCAGGCCCTTCGTCGGCACATGGACGATCACGAACTGCCCCGCTTCAAAGGGAAGGTGTTTTGGCTCGGTCAATCGCAGCCGAAAACAGCGGACGTTGTACGAGAGAATGTCAATGCGATCGACGACCGTTTGATACGTTTGCGCAGCCATCGGCGGTATTCTACACTATACGACACCAGCGATGCCAGCTTCCTTAAGCATACCGAGAGCCATTCGCGTCTTCCAACGGCAGGTGTTGCGATGGTACGCGCGCTACCAGCGACCGCTTCCATGGAGAGCGACGCGCGATCCCTACAAGATTCTGGTCTCTGAGATCATGCTCCAGCAGACCCAGGTGGATCGCGTGATCCCCAAGTATCACGAATTCCTGAAGCGCTATCCCACCGTGAAAGAGTTGGCGAAGGCGCGACCGCGTGAGGTGCGCAAGCTCTGGTATCCGCTGGGGTATAACATCCGGCCGATTCGGCTGCGCAACATCGCTAAGCAGGTCGTCCAGCGGCACGGCGGTTCGATTCCGGATTCGTATGACGGGCTGGTGGCGATGGACGGCATCGGCCGGTACACCGCCGGGGCGGTGCTCAGCTTCGCCTTCAAGCAAGACGCCCCTATTCTCGATACGAATGTGGCGCGTCTGCTCTCGCGCTATTTCGGCGTTCGAACGCCCCTCAAACGCGGGACGACGCGACGTCGTCTCTGGGGGTTGGCCGCCACCGTGATTCCCAAAGGACAAGGCTACACGATCAATCAGGCGATGATGGATTTTGGCGCGTTGATCTGCACGGCACGGAAACCTCAGTGTCGGGTCTGTGCGTTGCGTCGCACGTGCGCGAGCTACCCCTATGTCAAGTAAGCCTCAGGTGCGGGTCGCCATGGCCGTGATCACGCGAGCGGGTCGTTACCTCATCTGCCGGCGCCGCCCGAATGATCATTTCGGCGGCTACTGGGAATTTCCTGGGGGTAAGAAAGAGGCGAGGGAGTCGTGGGAGGCATGCCTTCGCCGAGAGCTTCGGGAGGAGCTGGGGGTGGTCGTGCGCAACCTCCAGCCATTCGGGCGGATTCGACATCAGTACATCGATCGCCTGATTTCATTTCGAGTTTTTCGTTGTCGACTGGCGCGCGGACAACCACGGCCATTAGGGACTCAAGCGATTCGGTGGGTGAGGGCGGAGCGGCTTTGGCGCTATCGCTTCCCCCCGGCCGATCTCGCCTTGATCGCCCGCCTCTCCCTCGGCAATAATCTCGGGATCCCTCGCCGAGGAATCCCGAGCGCCGGCGAGGGACAAGGGAAATCGCAGTTGTCTCGTCGTCGACGTCGTGCTATAATTTAAAGAAGAGTTGAAGTTATTAACCGGAGGAGATGCGATGATTACGTTAACACCGACGGCGGCTGAGGAAGTCAGGCGGCTCATGTCCAAAGAGCAGAAACCGAATCTCGCCCTGCGCCTCGGGGTCAAAGGCGGCGGCTGTTCCGGCTTCAGCTATCAGATGCTCGTGGATGAGGCGACCCCGAAGCAGTACGACAGCGTCTTTGAGCAGGACGGGTTGAAGATTCTGGTTGACGCGAAGAGCCACCTGTATCTCGACGGCACGACGATTGATTTCAAGAGCGGTTTGGTCGGCGGCGGCTTTGAATTCAACAATCCGTTGGCCAAGAAGTCGTGCGGGTGTGGCTCGTCCTTTAGCGTGTAGAGTTGCCTTCCGAGCAACCTCCCAAGGTTTTCACGGTTGACGAGGCGGATGCGCTCCTGCCTCGCGTTCGTCCCCTCATCACACAGCTCCAAGGATTGCACGGCTCGATCCTCAAGACGAACGAACAGCTCGATGCCTCCGTCAATAAACTCTCCGCAGGAAACGGCTATCCCCTTCGGGACATCCGCCAGCAAATCGAATCGCTTACCCGCCATCAGTTGCAGCTCATCGAAGCGTTTCATTCCGCGCTCCAACAGCTCGAAGCGATGGACTGCATCTTGAAAGACCTCACCATAGGCTTGGTGGATTTCTATACCCTCCGCGAGGGAGAGCCGGCGTTTCTCTGCTGGAAGCTCGGGGAAGAGACCATCCGGTTTTGGCATTCCCTTGACACCGGCTACGCCGACCGCCAACCCCTCTGAGGAATGGGGAAGGGAGAAGGGAGAAGGGGGAAGTGGGAAGTAGACAAAATGATTAAGAAGGCAATTCGTGGACCGATTGTGCTGTGGGTGGGCATGCTCGGCGTCTATCTCGCCGTGAAGTTCTCGCCGATTCCCGAAGAGATCGTGGAGGTGGTCGGCAAAACCCTGAAGGCCTTGTGGATTTTCTCCGTGGCATGGGTCAGCGCCGGCACCGTCTCCATGCTGATTACCGCGTACGCGGTGAGGCGGCAGGTGGCGGTGATAATGACCAGCCTCGCGCAGCAGCTCGCCAAGCTCGGTATCCTGGGGCTTGGTCTCTTGATCATCCTCGACAGCCTGGGCATCAAGATCGGCAGCCTCCTCGCCGCGCTGGGTATCGGCAGTTTGGGCGTGGCCCTTGGGCTTCAGGATACCTTGTCGAATCTCTTCGCCGGCATGTACGTGGGAGTCAGCAAGAACCTGCGCCTCGGCGACTACGTTAAACTGCAGAGCGGGGAGGAAGGCTACATCACCGACATCGGCTGGCGCGAGACCAAGATCCGCATGCTGCCCAACAACGTCGTCGTGATCCCCAATGCCAAGCTGAGCCAGTCGGTGATCACGAATTATCATCTGCCGGATAAGGAGCTGGCCGTCCTGGTGGAAGTGGGCGCGGCCTACGACAGCGATCTGGAGCGCGTCGAGCGGGTGACGGTCGAGGTCGGCAAGGAAGTCCTGCAAACCGTCCCAGGGGGCATTGCGAGCTTTGAACCGATGGTGCGCTTTCACACCTTCGGCGAATCCAGCATCAACTTCACCGTCGTCCTGCGCGCCAAGGAGTTCGTTGACCAGTATCTCATCAAGCACGAGTTCATCAAGCGATTGCGCAGCCGTTACGTCCAGGAAGGCATCGTGATTCCGTTTCCGATTCGTACCGTCCACCTGACGTCGAAAGAGTAGGGCGCGCCATGCGGGTCACCATTCGTCTGATCCTCTCGCTCATCCTTGCGGCCGCGGCGGTGGTCTTTATCTCGACCGGCTTCCAGGCCAGACAGGAGCAGGAACGCCTTGAAGAGGAGCTGGCGCGTCGAGCCGCCGTTCTGGCTGACAGCCTCCAAGAGTCGGTTGAGCCGCTTGCGGCGGGCGGCAATCTGGAAGGGTTGCAGCGCCTCGTGCAGCGCTTTGGGGCGCGGGAGCGACTGGCGGGAATCGCTGTCTATACGAACGACGGTCGTCCTCTGGCCGTCACCCAAAGTCTCCCCTCAACCTTTCACAGTCCTCACGACATGGTGCGCGACGTCATGGAGGACGGCGAGGGACAAGGGCTCTTCCTGACGGATGAGAGCAAGCGGTGGCATCTACAAGTGTTGCCGATCCGATGGGCAGAACACATCATCGGCGCCATCGCGATCGTTCATGACGCCGGCTACATCGATGCGCAGCGCGACCGATTGTGGCGTCAAAATTTCATCCGCCTGCTCTTTCATGTGCTGGTGATTTCGCTCACGACACTCCTGATCGTTCAGTGGAACTTGCTTCGACCCTTGTCAAAGACGATCGAGTGGATGAGACATTTGCGACGAGGGGAGCTGGCGGAACACGACACGCTGCCGAAAGGAGACGTGTTCGCGCCCTTAGCCCGAGAGGTCACGCACATGGCTAAGAGCCTCACGGCCGCTCGCGCCGCCGCAGAAACAGAGGCGAAGCTGAGGCACGCGGCCGAATCACGCTGGACGGCCGACCGGTTGAAAGAACACCTTCGAAAAGCCCTCAATGGCCGGCCATTGTTGCTCATCGCCAACCGTGAACCGTACATGCACATTCGGCAAGGCCGTCAGATTCGGTGGATCATGCCGGCCAGCGGCTTGGTGACGGCGGTGGAACCCATCCTGAGGGCCTGTGGCGGGACATGGATCGCTCACGGCGCAGGTGATGCGGATCGTGAAACCGCAGACGCAAGCGGCCGGTTACGCGTGCCTCCCGAGACACCCCTCTATACGCTCAGGCGACTGTGGCTCACCAAAGAGGAAGAGGATGGCTACTACTATGGGTTTGCCAATGAGGGGTTATGGCCCTTGTGCCATATCGCGCATACCCGTCCCATCTTCCGGGCCGAGGACTGGCAGCGCTATGCCGACGTCAACGCGAAGTTCGCCCAGGCGGCCTTGGAGGAGTTGGAAGACACCGAGCATCCCTGCGTGCTGATCCAGGATTACCATTTTGCGTTGTTGCCGCGGCTGATCAAAGTCAAGCGCCCGGACGCGCAGATCGCCCTCTTCTGGCACATCCCGTGGCCCAATCCTGAAGCTTTCGGCATCTGCCCCTGGGCCGACATCTTGCTGCACGGCATGCTGGGGGCCGATCTGATCGGCTTCCATACCCAATTCCACTGCAACAACTTTCTTGACACCGGGGATCGGCTGCTGGAATCACGGATTGACTGGGAGCAGTTCGCCGTGAATCGGGCCGGCCATTCCACGTGGGTCAAACCGTTTCCCATCAGCATCGCCGCGCCCGAGATCTCGGGCGAAATTTCGAAGGATAAATTCCTCAAGGAGCTAGGGCTTACTGTGCAGTGGGTCGGCGTCGGGGTGGATCGCATCGATTACACGAAGGGAATGACCGAGCGGTTCCGAGCCATCGAGCGATTCCTCGAGCGGCACGCTGAATTCCAAGGACAGTTTACCTTCATCCAGTTGGGCGCCCCGAGCCGGACGGTGATCAAGCGCTACCATGACCTGGGCGCGGAGCTGGACGCCGAGGCGGAACGGATCAACCGACGCTTCCAGACACGCCAGTGGAAACCGATCCTGTTTCTGAAGAAACATCACAGCCAGGAGGAAATCGCGCCGTTCTATCGCGCGGCGGATGTCTGTTTGGTGACCTCGCTTCACGACGGCATGAACCTCGTGGCAAAGGAGTTTGTCGCCGCCCGGGCCGACCTGCGGGGGTCGCTCGTCCTCAGTCGTTTTGCCGGAGCGTCTCGGGAGCTGCGCGAGGCGCTGCTCGTCAATCCCTATGACATCGAGGAGACGGCCGAGGCCATTTACGCCGCGCTGACGATGAGCCCTGAAGAGCAACAGCGACGGATGGAGCGGATGCGTTGGACCGTTCAGGAACACAATGTGTACCGGTGGGCGGCCAACCTGGTGACTGAGCTGACTCGTCTCCAACCGGCTCAAGAGCATGTGGCGGCTTCTACCTAGATGGAGTTGTCTGATCCGACCGTACGCCGTCGTCTTACCTCGGCCGTGTCACTGTTGCTGTGTGTGGACTATGACGGCACGTTGACCCCCATCGTCGCGCACCCCTCGCGCGCTCGCCTCTCGGCCAGGACCAAGCAACTGCTCAAACGCCTGGCCAGTCTTCCAGGAGTTCGTGTGGCGCTGGTCAGCGGCAGGGCGCTGCGCGACGTGAGGCGGCTGGTAGGTCTTCGCGGTCTGTGCTATGTCGGCAATCACGGCTTAGAGCTTCAGGGCGCCGGGCTGCGCTATGTCCACCCCATCGCCCAGACAAGCCGATCGTTCATGAAGCGGCTGGCGGCGCAGTTGCGGACGGCCTTACAATTGATCCGTGGCGCCGAGGTGGAAGATAAGGGTTTGACCGTGAGTCTCCATTGGCGTCGCGTCCCTCGATCAGCCTCCCGAGCGTTTCATCGGCTTGTGGGCCAATACCTCGCTCCGCATCGTCGGAAAGGCGTCATTCGGATCACGCAAGGCAAGCGAGTCATCGAGGTTCGTCCGCCGGTTGCATGGGACAAAGGTCGGATCATCGCGTGGATCCTTGGGCAGATGGCTGGACAGGCTCGTTGGACATCACCCTTCGTGATCTATCTTGGCGACGATCGAACCGATGAGGACGCGTTTCGCCTCGTCAATCGTCGTCGAGGATTATCCGTCTTCGTCGGTCGGTCAAACCATCGAACAGCGGCTCGGCATCGGTTGCAAACACCCCTTGAGGCGGCTCATTGGTTGAGCCGCGTCGTGGCATGGCGGACGCACACGCCCATTCGCTGACAGCGGTCACCCCGTTTCAGTTCTACACGAGTTTCGTCCTTCAAGAAGCGACGGGATTCCGTGCCGCTACCTTGCCGCGTTTGGTCAAGCTGCTTCATCGCGTGCCAGAGGCGTGCATCTACCATCACACGCACTATTTCCTGTTAAGCCATCACTACCTTACTCCGGAGCCCACCCATGACTTTGCGTATTGGGTCACGGAGGTGTTAGGGGACGAGGCGTTGGGGGAGCGTTTGGCGAGCATCGACATCCTCGAATTCAATTCGCTCGCGAAGATCCGCGTCATCTTGGTCAAGACGATTGAAGACCATTTGGCGCAACATCCGACGGCGCGTTTCCGATTCGTGAGCGAGGGCGAGGAGTTTTTCTTCATCAAGTCCGTCCAGGTGGTGATGCCAACCCAAGAGACCGCCTCAAGTTTAGCCGAGTTCGCCGAAGCACTCAGCCGCGTCAGCTTGTCGTCGCTCTACTTTCATATCTTTGATGCGCGGCTGCGGCTGGGTCGTTCGACGAACGATTTTGCGCGATGGTGTGAGGAGCAACTCGGCGAGACGACCTTGGCCAAAGAGCTGATCGCCTTGGATCCGTATGCGCATAGCTTGGAGGCGCTCCGGTCCATGATCATCGCGTTGGTGAGGCAGCGCGTGGGATGATTCGTTCGACCCGCTCACCATGACCCTAGACCAGTACCGTCCGTTTGTGGGGCCCAGCACCCTCAGGGAACTTCGGTGGCTTGCTGAGCACTTGAATGGTCGGAGGATTTGTTGCGTCAACGCCACGAAAACGGGCGGGGGTGTCGCGGAAATCTTGCACCGTATGATCCCGCTGCTTCGCGAGTTGGGACTCGACGTGTGGTGGGAAGTCTTGGAAGGCCACCCAGCCTTCTATCAGGCAACCAAGAAGCTTCACAACGCGTTGCACGGGAAACCTGAGACCTTGACACCGGAGATGCAACAGACGCTCATCGAGGTGAACCAGCGCAATCTCTCAAGGTTGAATCTCGACGCGGATATCGTGTTCATCCATGACCCGCAGCCAATCGCCCTGGTCGAGGCCCGTCGGCAGGTCGGCCGGCACTGGCTGTGGCGATGCCACATTGATCTGACCTATGCCCAACGGGATGCGTGGGAGTTCCTGCGCCCCTACGTCCAGCGGTATGACGCGGCCGTCTATTCCGCCCCCGCGTTCGCCAGGCCGCTGGCCATTCGGCAAATCTTGATCGCGCCGTCAATCGACCCCTTGAGCGACAAGAACAAAGAGCTCTCACCGGAGACGATCAACGACGTCTTTGCGCATCTGGGGATTCCGCAGGACCGTCCGATCGTGACCCAGGTTTCACGATTCGACTATCTGAAGGATCCCATCGGGGTGGTTGAGGCCTTTCGCTTGGTCCGCCGCTCGATTCGATGCCGGCTCGTTCTGGCGGGGGGACCGGCGAGCGACGATCCGGAGGGCGAAGAGATCCTGGCGAAGGTCCGAGAGCGCGTCGGCAGTGACCCAGACATCCATCTCCTAATGTTGCCGCCGGACAGCCACACGGAGATCAACGCCCTTCAGCGAGGCTCGACGGTGATCGTGCAGAAATCGCTTCGCGAAGGATTCGGCTTGACGGTAGCCGAAGCGCTGTGGAAGGGCAAGTCGGTGGTGGCCTCAGCCGTCGGCGGCATTCCGCTGCAGGTGAAGCATCGCTACAGCGGGTTGTTGGTCCATAGCATCGAGGGAGCTGCGCATGCGATCAAGCAGTGTCTTCGCAATCCGGAGTTTGCGAAACAGCTTGGCGAGAACGGGCGGGAGCACGTGCGGCAGAATTTCCTCTTGACCCGCCACTTGCGCGATTACCTGATGATGTTCTTGACGCTCGGCCGCTCCGAGGACATGATGACGCTCAACGGGTCGTGACCGGCATGGAACAGGCGCGCGTACCATTTCAAAAAATCTTGTTTGTGTGCGTCAACCGACGGACTGAGAAGGAAATCTGTTGCGCCCATCGGGAGAGCGAGACGATTGCCGCTCAGCTCAAGGAGCGCATTAAGGCGTTGGGATTGTCTCGGCTCGTGCGGGTGAGCAAATCAGGCTGCCAGGATCTCTGCGCGAAGGGCCCCAACGTCATGGTCTTCCCTGATCACGTATGGTATGACGGGGTGACGCTTGCGGATGTGGACCGGATTATTCAGGATGTGATCCGAGACGTGCCGATGACCTCAGGCAGGCCAACGTTTCTCCCATCACCAACACCGCCAACACCAGCAGGGTCAGAGCGATGACCGCAATCCAGTCAATGGCCGTCTGCCCTTGAAGCAGGCGGCTGATCCACGGGCGGGCGGTGAAGATGAGCGACCATAGGGTCATCACGGCCATGAAGGCGGCAGGAATCGCGGTGAGCCACCAGGGGCGGTTGCTGCGCTTCAACCACACGGTAATCGTCAGCAGCGTCAAGGCGGCCAGCAGTTGATTGGACGTTCCGAAGATCGTCCAGAACACCTTCCACGCCGGCACGATGTTTCCTGAGGTGTCTCGAATGGTCAGGCTCACGCACAGTGCCGGCAGCGCCAGCGTTGCGAGCGTCGCTCCGATTCGTCCCCACCACCCCTTCCATCCGGTCAGTTCCTGCAGCACGTAGCGGCCGAGACGGGTCGCCACGTCCAGCGTGTCGTAGATGAACGTGGCAAACGCCAGCAGCGCAAACGACCGGGCGAAGTCTCGATTGACCCCGAAGTGCTCGACGAAGTGGCTGAGCCCATTCGCATAGATGCGATCCGGCGATTGGGCAAGGGTCGGATCGCCCGGGGCGAGCAGCATCACCGTCGAGAGCGCAATCACTGCAACCAATCCTTCCAGTAACATCCCGCCGTAGCCGACCAGCCGGCAGTCCGGCTCGCGGCTGATTTGTTTCGAGGTCGTCCCTGAGCTAACGATCCCGTGAAATCCTGAGCACGCCCCGCAAGCCACCGTCACGAACAGCATGGGGAAGAGCGGCAGCCCTCGTTGGCTCGTCCATCCGAGGAACGCCGGATATTGGATGCGCTCGCCGCCCAACAAGAGGCCGACCACCCCGGCGGCCAAGACCACATAGAGAAAGAACCCGCCGAGATAGCCGCGGGGCTGCAAGAGCAGCCACATCGGGATGATCGAGGCGATGAAGCAATAGGCCAGGATGATGCCGTTCCAGAGCAGTTGCGGAC